>JALTBU010000078.1 GCA_027008345.1 Nautiliaceae bacterium
CTTATCTTTGCGAAAGTGAAGAAGAAGCAAGAGAAAAAGTAAAATATTTGCCAAAAGAAGGTAAATGGCCTTGTCTTTTTACAATAAGCGATACAACAGGTGAAAAGGATTTTGAGGAATTTTATACCGATGAAAATGTAATTGACTGGGATAGATTTAGAGGAATTGGTATAATAAAAAATGAAGCTGTATTTGAAGAAGATAAATTAAATCATTTTATGAAAGAAATAAATAAAATGAAAGATAATTTAGAGTGGAATAAAAAAGAAATTGTCGAACTTTTTGAATATATGTTGCCAGAATTTAAACATCTTGAAAGAGGTAAATATCTTGATGAAAAAATGTAAAAGTATTGTAGACTTTATAAAAAATATTTATAAAAAAGATTTTATTGCTTTACATGAACCTGTTTTTGTTGGAAATGAAAAGAAGTATTTAAATGAATGCATTGACTCTACATTTGTATCAAGTGTAGGTAAGTATGTAGATAAATTTGAAGAGATGTTAGCTGAATATGTAGGAGCTAAATTTGCAGTTGCTGTATCGAATGGAACTTCTGCGCTGTTTATTGCTCTTAAAACAGCCGGAGTTAAACAAGGAGATGAAGTTATAACCCAACCGCTTACTTTTGTAGCAACTGCTAATGCTATAAGTTATTGTGGGGCAAAACCTGTTTTTGTAGATGTTGATTTAGATACTTTGGGACTTAGTCCAAAGGCTTTAAAAGAGTTTTTAGAAAAAAATTGCGAAATAAAAGAAAACAGATGTATAAATAAAACAACGGGGAAGACTATAAAAGCATGTGTACCTATGCATACGTTCGGACATCCTTGTAAGATTGATGAAATTAAAGAAATTTGTGATGATTGGCATATAGAGTTAGTTGAAGATGCTGCTGAATCGCTTGGAAGCTTTTATAAAAATAAACATACAGGGACTTTTGGAAAAGTAGGAATTTTTAGTTTTAATGGAAACAAGATAATTACAGCGGGTGGTGGAGGAGTAATAGTTACAGATGATGAAAGATTAGCTAAAAAAGCAAAACACCTTACAACCACAGCAAAAGTTCCACATCCGTATGAATATTATCATGATGAAACAGGATATAACTTTAGAATGCCAAATATAAATGCAGCTCTTTTAGTGGCTCAAATGGAAAATTTGGATAAATTTTTAGAAAATAAAAGAAATTTAGCTAAAAAATATGAAGAGTTTTTTAAGTCTATTGGAGTAGAGTTTATAAAAGAACCAATTAATGCTAAATCAAATTATTGGTTGAATGCCATAAAATTAGAAAACAAGACTCAAAGAGATGAATTTTTAGAATGCAGCAATAAAAACAAAGTGATGACAAGACCAATTTGGACTCTTATGAATAAACTTCCTATGTATAAAACTTGCCAAACAGATAGTTTGGAAAATGCTGAATATTTAGAAGAGAGAATTGTGAATATTCCAAGTGGAGTTGTTTTGTGAAAGAAATTATATTAATAGGCGGTGGAGGACATTGCAGAAGTGTTATTGATGTTATTGAATTAGAAGGAAAATTTAAAATAGCAGGCATTATTGAAAAAGATAAAAATTTAATAGGACAAAAAGTTTTAAATTATGAAGTTATTGGAAGTGATGAAGATTTAGAAAAATTTAGAGAAAAATATGAATATGCTTTTATAACTGTTGGTCAAATAAAAAATTCATCACCTCGAATTAAAATATTTGAGAAATTAAAAAAACTTAAATTTAAATTGCCTGTGATTATTTCTCCACTCGCTTATGTTTCAAAATATTCTAAAATAGAAGAGGGAACGATTATAATGCATCATGCATTAGTTAATGCAAATGCAAAAATTGGTAAAAACTGTATAATTAATACAAAAGCTTTGATAGAACATGATGCAGTAATTGAAGATTTTTGTCACATCTCAACGGGAGCAATTATTAATGGCGGAGTTATTGTAAAACAAGGAAGTTTTGTTGGTAGTAACTCCGTTACAAAAGAATATATTGAAATTCCACAAAATAGTTTTATAAAAGCGGGGAGTTTGGTTAAATGAACAAAGTTTTTATAATTGCAGAAGCAGGCGTTAATCATAATGGTGATATAAATTTAGCTAAAAAGCTTATTGATAAAGCAGTAGAAGCCGGAGTTGATGCTGTTAAGTTTCAAACATTTAAAGCTGAAAATTTAGTCAGTAAAAATGCAAAAAAAGCAAAATATCAAATCGAAAATACAAAAAGTAATGAATCCCAATACGAAATGATTAAAAAATTGGAATTGAGTTTTAATGAATTTAAAGAACTTAAAAAATATTGCGATGATAAAGGGATAATTTTTCTTTC
>JALTBU010000079.1 GCA_027008345.1 Nautiliaceae bacterium
TAAAATTTTAGTTGCTTTAAAAGGATATGCCGCTTGGGCTACTTTTGATTTATTAGAAAAATATTTAAGCGGTGCTACTGCAAGCGGGCTTTGGGAAGCAAAGCTTGGAGCGATGAAGCCTTGGGAAGTTCATACATATTCTCCTGCTTTTAAAGATGATGAAATTGATGAAATAGCTGATATTTCTCATACTGTTGTATTTAATTCATTTTCTCAGCTTGAAAGATTTGAAGAAAGAGTAAAAGATAAAGCATTAATCGGACTTAGAGTAAATCCAGGAGTTTCATCTGCACCTGTTGCACTTTATGACCCGTGCGCACCTTACAGCAGACTTGGAATTACAAAAGAAAATTTTAAAGCTGAAAAGCTCAAAAATGTAAGCGGACTTCATTTCCACGCACTTTGCGAACAGCTTGATACTGCACTTGAAAAAACACTTGAAGGATTTGAGAAGAATTTTGGTGAATATTTAAGAGATTTAGAATGGGTTAATTTTGGAGGTGGTCATCATATAACAAGAAAAGAATATAATGTTGATAATTTGATTAAATTAATTAAAGAATTCAAAAACAGATATCCAAATATTAAAGATGTTTATTTAGAACCTGGCGAAGCAGTGGGACTTAATGCAGGGTATTTAGAAGCAGAAGTTTTGGATATTATTGATAACGGAATGAAAATAGCTATTCTTGATACCTCAGCAGAAGCTCATATGCCAGATGTCCTTGCTATGCCTTATCGCCCAGAAGTCAGAGGTGCAGGAAAACCCGGAGAGAAAAAATATACTTATAGATTTGGCGGAGTAACTTGTCTTGCAGGTGATGTTATAGGGGATTACAGTTTTGATGAGCCTCTTAAAATTGGAGATAGAGTAATTTTTGAAGATATGGCAATTTATACAATGGTTAAAAATACTGCATTTAACGGGATTAAATTACCAAGTATTGTGATTAAAAGAAAAAATGGCGAGTTTTATGTATCAAGAGAATTTCATTATGAAGATTTTAGAGACAGGCTTAGTTAGTGGTTAATGGGTAGATGGGAAGATGAGTAAATGGGTTTAAAAATCAATAAGTTAGTGTGGAGTTTTTCAGCTTTAAATTATAATTATTGAGTTTTATCTTTTAAGAATAAATCAGGAAACAGAAAGTTTCCTATTTTTGTGTTTTCATAGAAAAAAATGCAATTGTTGCTATTATCCATCCTATAAATATCAAAATACCTCCGATAAAAATAACTGTTAAAATACCTCCCCAAAAAAATGTATTAGCTGCTGTTTTAAAAAGTGTCTCTCCTGTTAGCTCATAAACAGACATAAATATTTTTTTGTAATAAATACCTGTTAAAATACCAAGTCCCACAAAAATCAAGTAACCTAAAAACATCAAAGTGTCGGATTGGTTTATTACTGCATTTACCGCTACTGCTCCAAGTATCGCTGAAAGTATTATATCGATTATTAAAATTATTAGCCAGTTTTTAAGTATCTCTTTTGTAGGGTCTTTATCTGAGAGTTTTTTAAAAGCGATTGTAAGAAGAATAAGTCCCACAAGATACAAAGCAAGTCCGATATAAGGTATCCAGCTAAGAAGAATAAAAAGAGCTCCGAGTCCTCCAAAATATTTAATGTTTGATTCCATATTAATGGCACTTATAAGATCAGGCTTTGGGGCTTCTATTAAATAAATGTTTTTTGCTTTGTTTTCTTCTGTTTCGAAATCTACTGTCATTCCTTTTACAGGCGGCACTTTTTCTTTCCATTCATTTAAATCAAATTCATATCTTTCACCTTTGTCGCTTAATATAATGCCTCTTTTTTCTTCAACAGCTAAAATTTTTCCTTTCATTTTTTTCCTTTTTTACAAATTATAGCAAGTTTTTAATGTTTAATTAATATTTTACTTTTATTCTCTATCTTTATATAATACCGCAAAAAAAGGTTTTGAGTGGGTAAGAAATTAATAATTGTTGAATCACCGGCAAAAGCAAAAACAATAAAAAATTTTTTAGGAAAAGATTATGAAGTTGTCGCAAGCAAAGGACATATCAGGGATTTGCCAAAAAGCTCTTTTGGGATAAAAATAGAAGAAGATAAATTTATTCCTCAGTATCGCGTAACTAAAGACCATCAGCAAATTGCAAAAGAACTTAAAGAAAAAGCCAAAAAAGCGGATACTATATATATAGCAACTGATGAGGACAGGGAAGGTGAAGCCATCGGTTATCATATTGCACATATATTAGGGAAAAATCCGACAGAGCTTCCAAGAATCGTATTTCACGAAATTACAAAAAAAGCTATAAAAAATGCACTTGAAAATCCAAGAACGCTTGATTTAAACAGAGTTAACGCACAGCAGGCAAGACGCTTGCTTGACAGGATTGTAGGGTATAAACTATCTCCTCTTCTTGCAAAAAAAATTCAAAGAGGACTTAGTGCAGGAAGGGTTCAAAGCTCTGCTTTAAAACTTGTAGTTGATAGAGAAAGAGAAATTAGAGAATTTAAACCTCAGGAATATTGGACTATTGAGGGAATTTTTAAAAAAATTGAAGGTAATTTAATCAGATATAACGGTAAAAAACTTGATAAATTTGATATCAAAACAAAAGATGAAGCTGAAAAAATAGTAAATGAATTAAAACCTTTAAGTTATAAAGTATCAAAAATTGAGAAAAAAATAACAACTGTTAAATCTCCCGCTCCTTTTATGACATCTACTCTTCAACAGGTTGCAAGTAGTGAACTTGGATTTTCTCCTAAAAAAACGATGAGTATTGCACAAAAACTTTATGAAGGGGTAAAAACTCCTGTTGGTGAGAGTGGGATTATCACATATATGAGAACGGACAGTTTGAATATTGCAGATGAGGCGCAAAAAGCGGCTCTTGAAATAATTAAACAAACTGTCGGTGAAGAATATGCAGAACCTAAAACTTATAAAACTAAATCAAGCTCTGCCCAAGAAGCACATGAAGCGATAAGGCCTGTTGATGTTAGACTTACACCTGAGGATCTTAAAAATTATTTAACAAAAGATGAACTGAAACTTTATACACTTATTTATAATAGATTTTTAGCATCTCAGATGAAAGATGCAAAGTTTGAGACTCAAAACATATTTATTACAAATGAAAAAGGTGAATTTAAAATAAGCGGAAGAAAACTTGTATTTGATGGATTTTATAAAGTTTACGGCAAGCCAAGTGCTGATACCCTTTTGCCTGAATTTAATGAAGGGGAAGAGTTAAAACCTGATAATATTAAAGCGACTCAGCATTTTACAAAACCTCCTGAAAGATATACAGAAGCCAGTCTTATTAAAAAACTTGAATCACTCGGTATCGGAAGGCCTTCAACATATGCGCCGACTATTACACTCCTTCAAAACAGAAACTATGTTGAGGTAAAAGATAAAAAATTACATCCTACGGAAACAGCATTTACTGTAATTGAAACGCTTGAAAAGCATTTTCCAGATATTGTAGATGCCAATTTTACGGCTAATATGGAAGAAATGTTAGATGAAGTTGCAGGAGCCAAAAAAGACTGGCAGGAGGTATTGAAAGATTTTTACAATCCTTTTATTGAACTTATACAAAAAGGCGAAAAAGAAATTCCCTCTCAAAAAATTGCAAAACCCACAGGCGAGCCTTGTCCTCAGTGTGGTAGTGAGCTTGTTATCAGAAAAGGTAGATTTGGTGAATTTATCGCTTGCAGTAATTATCCAAAATGCAAATACACTCGTCCTCTTGAACAGGAAGAGAAAAAAACAGATGTGAAGTGTGATAAATGCGGGGCTGATATGGTTATAAAAAGAGGTAGAAGAGGTGAATTTTTGGCGTGTAGCAATTATCCTGAATGCAAAAATACAAAACCTCTTAAAGAACCTGAAAAACTTGAAGATGTAAAATGCCCTGAGTGTGGAGGAGATATAATAAAAAGAAATTCAAGAAGAGGAGAGTTTTACGGCTGTGCAAATTATCCGGACTGTAAGTTTATTTCAAAATTCAGACCTGTAAATAAAAAATGTCCTGAGTGCGGGTATTTGATGGCTGAGAGAACATATAGAAACAAAGAGGTTTATGAATGCATAAAGTGCAAACACAGGGAAGAAAAAAATTGAGAATAGTAAATGAATTGAACTGGTAAAAAAAGCAATTTTAAAAGGAGAATTATTTGAGAGTTGGAATAATGTCCGATACGCATAAAAAACTCGGCCGTGCTAAAAAGGCGGTTGATTTCCTTATTGAGAAAGGGGCGGAATTTATAGTTCATGCCGGAGATATTGTAAGAGTGGAACTTCTTGAATATTTTGAAGAAAAAAATATAAGATATGTGGCAGTTTTGGGGAATAATGATTATCATCTTTATTCAGTGACAGACAAATTTAACATTGTGACAGAGCCATATTATTTTAAATTAGCAAATAAAACATGGAAACTTATGCATTATCCGAAATATATTTTTCCTCTTGATACTGATATTATTGTTTATGGACATACTCATGATGTAGATATAAGTTTTAACGGTAAAAATCTTATACTCAATCCCGGAGAAGTATGTGCAAGGGACCATGGTTTTTCCACATGTATGACACTTGATATTGAAGAAAACAGATATATCGTGACTCTTTATTACAGAAAAATAGGCAGTGATGAGTGGAAGAGCAAAATTAAGGAGTTTTTACTTTGATTTATCTTTGTGCTATATCCAATATCCGCTCCGGTGCATGTAAGGAAGACTGTAAATTTTGCACCCAAAGCGTTAAATGGGGAGCTGATATAAACAGATACAAAGAAAAAGATATAAAAACAATTGTAAATGAAGCAAAATTGGCTAAAAAGAATAAAGCAGTAGGGTTTTGTCTTGTTACAAGCGGTAAGGGGCTTGATGATAAAACGCTTGAATATGTATGTCGTGCAAGTAAAGCAGTATTAAATGAAGTTGATATTAAAATAATTGCATGTAATGGCACTGCAAGCAAAGAATCTCTTATTGAGCTTAAAAAAGCAGGGGTTGAGATTTATAATCACAATCTTGAAACAAGCCGCGAATATTATCCTAAAATATGCTCGACACACAGCTGGGATGAAAGGTTTGAGACGTGTGAGAATGTAAAATCGGCAGGTCTTAGACTTTGCAGCGGAGGAATATTCGGACTTGGTGAGAGCGAGGAAGATTGGATTTCCCTTCTTAATTCAATAAAAAAATTAAATCCCGAGGGAATTCCTCTTAATTTTTTTATTGAAAATGAAAAACTGCCTCTTAAAGCCACGCATAACAGACAAATGGCACTTGAAATTATTAAGATGTTTAGAGAAAATTTTAAAAATTCAATTATTATGCTTGCAGGAGGAAGGGAAAAAGTTTTTGGCAATAAATTTACCGAAGGTTTAAAAGTAGGAGCTGATGCTATAATCATTGGTGATTATTTAACTACAAAAGGTGAGAAACCTGATAAAGATATAGAAATTTTAAAAAAAGAAGGGTTTAAAATAGCAAATGAGTGCTGAAATTGTTATGATAGTGACTTTGTCTATAATACTGCTTATTTCTCCATTTATAAGTAATATGTTAAAACTTCCAATTTCAATGGTTGAAATTACCCTTGGAGCCATTGCAGCGGGGCTTGGGCTTTTGCATCATAATGAAATGTTTTCACTTCTTGCGGAAGTCGGATTTTTATATCTGATGCTTTTAGCCGGAATGGAGGTTAATTTAAAAGAGCTTTTAAAGCTTGACAAGTCGGTTTTTCTTAAAGGATTTTTATTTCTGTTTATTTTGTATGCTTTAAGTATTGCTTCTGTTTTAGTGTTTAAATATTCTGTAATATTTGTTGTTATTTTGCCTTTAATTTCGATAGGTCTTATGCTTGCAATCCAACAAGAGATCGGAAAACAGCCTTGGCTTGATTTGGCTATTAAAATAGGAGTTTTGGGTGAACTTGTATCTATTTTAGTTTTGACAATTGTAAGCGGATATTTTGAATTTGGGTTAAGTAAAGAGCTTGCATTTAATATTGGTATTTTATTTTTGTTTTTATTTATTTTGGCACTGTTTTTTATGGGACTTAGAACACTTTTTTGGTGGTTTCCAAAACTAAAACATTATCTGATGCCAGGAAGCGATAAATATTTTCAGGATGTAAGAATTGCAATAAGTCTTTTTTTTATAATGATTGCAGTTTTGATGGTTTTACATCTTGATGTGGTTTTAGGTGCATTTGCAGTAGGTGTTTTTCTTACAACATTTTTTGAGCACAATAAGGATTTGGAACATAAATTGGCACCTTTTGGATTTGGATTTTTGATTACCATATTTTTTGTCCATGTCGGGAGCTCGATTGATATTTCTCAAATTTCATTATCTATGATAAAAGACAGCCTTATTTTAACCTTTTTAATGATTATTCTAAGAATTATAAGTTCTTTTTTGTTTTTTAAAGATTTAAAATTTAAAAATACAGTGCTTTTTGGCCTTTCTCTTTCAATGCCACTTACTTTGATGATAGCAACTGCCACACTTGCTTACCAGAATAAAGTAATTAATGATTATTGGTTTACTGTATTTGTTTTTACTGCTGTTTTGGAAGTTATTATTGTAATGCTTGGTGTTAAATTTTTACAACAAAAGAGTTAGTTTTTTTGTGAAATTTAAATTTAATTTTTACTAAAAACTTCTCTTGTTTTTCTAAAAATTTTGAATGAGATTTTTTGTAACTTTATATTACTTGTATTTTTTCATATTTTCCCTTATGATATAATTTTGTCTAAAAAAGGAAATAGATGGTAATTACTCGTTTTGCGCCAAGTCCGACTGGATATCTTCATATTGGAGGACTTAGAACGGCACTTTTTAACTGGCTTTGGGCAAGAAAAAACAATGGAAAATTTAGACTTAGAATTGAAGACACTGATAAACAAAGGAACAAAAAAGAAGCTGTTGATGCCATTATAAAAGCATTTGACTGGACGGGGCTTAATTATGATGATGAAATAGTTTTTCAAAGCGAAAGAAGTGAAGTTTATAAAAAATATATCAATGAACTTTTAGAAAAAGATTTAGCTTATAAATGTTATCTTACAAAAGAAGAGCTTGAAACTATCAGAGAAGCTAAAATGAAAGGTGAGGAACCTCCTATTGATATCAGAAAATACAGAGATTTTAAAGGCGAACTTGATAAACCCTATGTAATCAGATTTAAAACTCCACTTAGCGGTAAAATCTGTTTTGAAGACGGGGTTAAGGGTGAGCAGTGTGTTGAAGCAAAAGAGATAGAAGATTTTGTAATAGCAAGGAGTGACGGAAGTCCTACTTATAATTTTGTTGTAGTAATTGATGATCATGAAATGGGAATGACTGATATTATAAGAGGAGATGACCATTTAAGAAATACATTCAAACAGCTTTTAATTTATGAAGCATTTGGTTGGGAAGTGCCGAAATTTTATCATGTGCCTATGATTCATAATGAAAAAGGCGCTAAAATGAGCAAGCGTGATGGCGCAGTTGATGTAATGGAATATAAAAAAGAAGGTTATCTTCCAGAAGCGCTTCTTAACTTTTTAGTTAGACTTGGATGGTCTCACGGAGATCAAGAAATATTTAGCGTTGAAGAGATGATAAATCTGTTTGATCCAAAAGATATCAATAAAGCGCCAAGCAGATTTAATAAAGAAAAACTTGATTGGCTAAATAGCCATTATATTAAAAACTCTCCAAATG
>JALTBU010000080.1 GCA_027008345.1 Nautiliaceae bacterium
AAATTTTTCCATTAGCCCGAATTTTAGGGATTTTTTTATTTTTTCGGAATAGTTCAAGCCTCTCTTGCAAGGAAACTAAAGGGTAATATTAAAAGAGTTATATTCTTATAACAGAGTGCAAAGGGGGGTTATTGTTGGTCGTGATGTGGTTTGTGTTTTGTATCTTGATTAAAAATAACTATTATTCCTACAAAAGTTATTAATCCAAATATCAATCCCAATAATATTCCATTCATTATAGTTCCTCCAATTTATCAGTTTCAATTTTTAATTTCCAAGTGAGATATAAAGCTATTATAACCAATAGTGTTCCACCAAATGCGACTAATAACTGCTTAAATAAAGATAATTTGTCAAAAGAATTAAATATAAAAGCAATAAATCCCAATAATGCGGTTAAAACAATTCCCCAAGCTAATCGGTAATTTGATACTTTCTCTTTTTGTTTATCTAACTGACTCATATTATCCCTTCTTCTTTAAGTCTAATTATATTCTCTCTTAACTCTAACCAAAGCTCTTTGTTGTTTTCTGCCAATTTTTTTAAACATATTCCTTCGCTAACTAATTCTCTATAAATTTCGCTATTCTGTGCTATTTTTAACCAAGTATCATAAAGTTTTGCACTCTCTATTGCGTTAAAATCTTTTATCTCTTTTCCATCTGTTCCATACACCAAACCGTTATTATCAAGCCCAAGCCAATAGTTTACTCCGTCTATGTTTTTAAATCCAAAAAACTTTTTATTTCCGCTATAATTCTGTCTAAGTAAAGCTACAAATGCTTTACGATTACTAAAATAATTCTCTTGTATTCTGTTATCAGTTTGTGCATTTTTCGGATTTTCTCTAATGTAAAAGTGCAGGTGCGTTACTTTACGCCCTGTTTTTATTTCCTCATAATCAAAAATTATGTCGGTATGTTCTGCAAGCTCGGCTTTTGCTTTTTCTAAAACTTGTCTTTTAACATCATTATATCTATAACTTCTTGGTATTTTTAATATCTCTCTTAATTCTTGAATGGATAGTTTCAATTCAGCATTATTGTTATATCTTGAATTTTTTTCAAGTGCATCTTTTAATATCTTATAAAGTCTGATTGCATATTTTGATGATAAGCTCATTATGTTTTTAATATTATATTTCAAATACTTTTCTTTTATTTCAAGCAAATAAGCTAACAATTTTTGAGAAAACTCTATTTCTAAAATTCCATCGTGATAATCAGCACTTGCAATAAAATTAAAAATCGTAAATCTTTCATTAAATCTGTCTTTTATTTCAAATTGCTTTTGACTCAGTTCTTTTGTGACATTATATAAATAATTATAATCACCAATCTTTTTGTCAAATTTATTCAAATACTCTCTAATGTTAATTTTGTAAAATACTTTATTCTCTTCTAAATTTGCAATTAAATAAGCTCCAAGCTTCAAAGCACTTTCGCTAAAATCACCTTTCATTAATACTAATTCTTCTGGCTCTTTTACAATAAGTTCATTTCTTTGCATATAAAACCTCCCCCCAATCACAATCATCAGTTATAGGTTTAAAAAAGGAAACATAAATTGTATCTGATATAAATAAATGAGGAATATAAATAATCTCTTCAATTTCGTATCCATACTCTTTTAAAAAAAATAATTTCTCTTGAATATAAGCAATTATCGAATCCACTTCATTTGAATTTGTTTCATCTAAAAGTTTTTTTAAATCAAAATCAATTCCCATTAAATAACCACTTTCATCTTTAATAAAATCTGAAGGAATTGAATTCTCTTCTAATAAATCAATCCATTCCTTAGTTGAAAAAGTTTGTTTCTTCATCTTTTATCCCTTTTTTTGTAATTATATATTAAAAAAATATATATTATCAATATGTATAGCTATATTATATCGTTTTTCATCACATAAATATCGTAATTATTATCACATAAATATCGTTTTTTATCACATAAATATCGTTTTTCATCACATAAATATCGTAATTAAATAGTTAAAATCCCTAAATTTCGGACTTTTGGGCTTCCTACACTATACATTATACAAGATATTATATAGACACTATACGCGCGTGCGCGCGTGAGAGAGAGTTTTTTTTTTAATCTAAATTTTGCTTTTAGTCTTTTGATTACCAACCAAATTTTTTTGATTTTCAAGTGTTTTTTGGGATTTATTAAAAGGCGAGGATAATTGTTTAGTTGATTTTCGCTTCTAAAACGGCTTATAAGAGACTTTTTTAGTTGTCGGCTATGTTACTATTTAAAAAATAAAAAAAATCGCTCTACGGCTTTCTAATCGCTTAATTTTTAATAAAAATTATCTACC
>JALTBU010000081.1 GCA_027008345.1 Nautiliaceae bacterium
TTTTTCTAAAAACATTTTTAATTTTTCTAAAAAACTCAAAATTGATATATAATATACTTAGAAATTATTTTTTAAAAAAGGTTTTTTTATGAATACTATTATTAATGATTTTTTACAAAAAGCAAATTTGATAATCAAAGATAAAAATAAGGTTAATGAATTAGAAAAAATAACAATTGATTTAATTACAAAATGTGTAAAAGCATATGAAATCAGAGAAGGTGTAATATTTCTTGATGAAAATTTTCATATTGTTGAAGCAAATGATGTGATAAAAGATAATTTTGAATTAGAACCAAAAAAATTAATTGACAAAAGTTTTTATGATTTATTCAAACCAGAATTTAGAGATGTAGTAAAAAAATTTCTTGAAAAAACAGATGTAAAAAAATACAATCAAAAATCAAAAATTTATTTAAATTTTGAAAACAAAGAGTTTTTAGTTGATATAAAAGCTGAAAAAATTTATATTGATAATAAATACTTTTATATTATATCTATTAGACAAAAAGATATTAATTCCGTAGCCTACAAACTCAGTGTAATAGATGAAGAAGTTTCAAATGTAATTGTAAGAATTAAAGATTTTGAAAGTCTTATGAAAGAAATTTTAAATATTTTCGTTGATTCTAAACTATTTGATTTTGGATGGATTGCGAAAATTGATTTGGATTTGAAAGAGATTATACCTGTAGTTACTCTTGAAGAAAAAGATATTGATATTGAATTTAAAAAACATAGTTTTGATTTTAATTATTTCAAAGGCATACTTGATATGCTTTTAAAAGATGAAGAGGTTATTATCAGTGATGTTGAATTTAGAGACAAAAAATATAAAAAATCTTTAATTTTTCCAATTTATAAAAAATGGGAATTTAAACATGAAAATGAAATAGCTTATGCTACGCTTTTTTACAGTGAGAAAAATATAAATTTTAATGATGAAGAGATTATATTTTTAAAAGAGATAATTTATAAAATAAATGTAGCAATAACTGATATTTTTATAAAAGAAAAAGCTAACTTAATTATTTCAACAGATACATTAACACTTCTTCCTAAAAGAGAGATATTTATAAAAGAAATTAAATCACTTATAAAAGAAAAAATACCTTTTGCTGTTTGTGTAGTAGATATCGATAAATTAAAAAAAGTCAATGAAGTTTTAGGATTTTGGGCTGGTGATAAGGCAATTAAAAAACTTGTTGATTTTTTAAAACATAATCTAAAACACTCATTTATATCAAGAGTGGGAAGTGATGAGTTTGGTGTTATTTTAAAAGGTAATAAAGAAAATATTTTTAAAAATCTTGAAAAAATTATGAAATTCAATGATGATATTGTCCAAATAAACGGAAGCGGAGTATTTTTACCTGTAAGTTTAGGTGTTGCATTTTATCCAGATGATTCTACAAAAGAAGAAGATTTAATAATTTTAGCGGAAGAAGCATTAAAAACTGTTAAAAAAAGAGGGGGAAAAGGTATATCATATGCCAATAAAAATTTAACATTTTTGCCAAAAGATTATTTAGAAATGGAAAAAGAGCTAAAAGAGGCTATTAAAAAAGATGAATTTGTAATGTATTATCAGCCAATAATAGATATTCATAATAATAATATTTGGGGAGTTGAAGCACTTCTTAGGTGGAATTCCAAAAAAAGAGGGCTTGTACCGCCTAATAAATTTATACCTATACTTGAAGAGAGCGGACTTATCAATGAAGTTGGAGATGTGATAATTGAAAAAGTATTAAAAGATGCAAAAGAATTTGAAGATAAAAATTTAATTTTTTCTTTTTCAATGAATGTGTCTGTTATTCAGCTTTTAAGTCAAAATCTTGCATTAAAACTTATTAGAAAAATAGATGAAATAGATGTTAAAAAAGAGCAGATAATTGTTGAGATAACAGAATCAGTTTTGATGGAAAATATTGATGTAATTATGCCTCAAATAGAATTATTACAAAAAGAAGGTATAAGAATTGAAATTGATGATTTTGGAACCGGCTATTCTTCGCTTTCATATCTTAGAAAATTACCTATTAGTGCTATAAAAATTGATAGAAGTTTTGTCAAAGATATTTTAAAAGATGAAGAAGATAGGTATATAGTAGATGCAATTATTTCTATGGCAAAAGCCCTGCATAAAAAGACTATTGCCGAAGGAGTTGAAGATGAAGGTATATTAAATTATTTAAAAAATGCAGGGGTAGATTATATACAAGGGTATTATTTTGCAAAACCAATGCCAAAGGATGAATTAAGAGATTATATTAAACAGTTTGATTGATTAATTTTCGAAAAAAATAGCCAGAGCAACTGTTGAAGTTGATATTAAAAAAGCAATTAGCGGAAATATTGATACATCTTTTGGAAATTTAAAATCTATGAAAATGAAAGTGTAAATGTTGATGGTGGATTTGCATCAATGGTTTCTCAAAAAGAGAAACACTAAATTTTAGTATATGTATGATGTAAAAATCCATGGTCGCTTTCTGGATAATCCATCCTAAAATGTGCTCCACGACTCTCTTCCCTGCTTAATGCAGCTTTTGTTACAGCTTCGGCAATATCAAGTCCGTTTAATGCTTCAAGTTTTTCAATGAGGCTTGAATCTTCATCATTAATATCAAGTTTTTTAAGATCATTTATTTTATTTAAAGCTTTTTTAAGCGCATAACCGTTTCTTATGATTCCCACTTTTTGATACATAATTTCACCAAGCTGATTTTTTATTTCTTTTGCGTTTATTTTTTGATTTTTAAGTTTTTCAATAATTGCGATGTCTTTTTCAATGTCTTCTTTATTAATTTCTACAAATTCTTTGTTTCTGTGAGAATATTTTACTGCATTATATCCTGTAAGTTTTCCAAATACTGCTCCTTCGCTAAGAGAGTTTCCTCCAAGTCTGTTTGCTCCGTTAACTCCGTTATTTCCTGCTTCTCCTGCATAAAAAAGCCCTTCAATGTCTGTAAATCCGTAAGTATCTGTTTTAATTCCCCCCATTGAGTAGTGGGCTAAAGGATTTATCGGTATTGGTTCTTTTGTAATATCTATGCCTTTTAGGGATTTTACTCTTTTTTTAAGATTAATAAGTTTTGTATTGATAATCTCTTCTGGAATATCTGTTAGATCAAGATATACTTCTTTTCCTCTTTGAATCTGTTTAAGTATCGCCCTCGCGACAAAATCTCTGGTATTAAGTTCATCAACGAACTCTTTTCCGTCACTGTTAATAAGTTTTCCCCCCTCAGCCCTTGCAGCTTCTGAGATTAAATAATTACTTCCTTTAAGTCCGGTCGGGTGAAACTGTATAAATTCCATATCCATACCTTCAAGTCCTGCTCTAAGCCCCATAGCTATTCCATCACCTGTGGCATCAGATACATTTGTTGTATATCCTTTATAAAGACCTGCATATCCTCCTGTTGCAATAATGATAGATTTCGCCTGAATTGTTTTTACTTCTCCTGTTGATTCGTCTAAAAAAGTAGCACCTGCAATTTTCCCGTCATTTACAAGAAGATTAAGTGCAAAATGATTTTTTATTGTTTCAATATTCAAATCTTTAAGGGCTTTATTAAGAGCTTTCATAATTGCAGGTCCTGTTGCATCTGCTGCATAGCAGGTTCTTTTATATTTTGTTCCTCCAAAAGGTCTTTGTGCAAGTCTTCCATCAGGAAGGGTAGTAAAAGGCACTTTAAATCTTCTGTGGAGTTCCCTTACCACTTGTGGGGCTTGTTCGCAAAAAATTCTTACAGCTTCTTCTTCTGCAAGTCCAACGCCTGATTTTAAAGTATCTTCAATATGATGCTCAATAGAATCTCCATCTTCCATATTGTTAAGTGCAGCATTTATTCCACCTTTTGCCATAAAAGAGTTGTTTGCAAGAGGTGATTTTTTCATAACAATTGCCACATTGCTTCCAAGCTCTTTTGCTTCAATTGCGGCCATCATTCCTGCAATTCCGCTTCCAATAACCAAAATATCGTATTTCATAACAAGCCTTTTTGATATAATTGTATCAAAAAAGGAAATTAATGAGGATATTTTTTATCTTATTTGTAGGAATTTTTCTCAATGCAATGAGTATTGTTAATATTACAGAAGTAAATGGACTTAGAATTAAACTTGACAAACCGGTACAAAAGGGTACAAGTGGGGTTGTGCTTTGTCCGTATCAAAAAGAAGAAATAATTTGTGCAAATGCGCTCTCTTTTGGTAATTATGCAAAACTTTATCCATATGAAAATTTAAAAAATGACGCTTTTGCACTGCCTCTTGTTTATCCTAAAAAAGGTGATAAAGTAATCTTTGGTAAAAACTATTCAAGAATTATGATAATTGCTCCTAATCAAATAGTATATCTGAAACTAAAAAACAGATTTAAAAATTTTACGGTAATTCCTATTGATGTATTCGCGGCTTTTTTGGATAATTTACCTGTAAAAAGAGAGTTTATTAATTTTGCAAAAAAAATGGATATAGGATTATATATATTTGCTCTTGATAAACTTTATTATGTAGATGCTGAAAGCTTTTATGTTATTAACAGTGAAGATTATAATTTTCCAAAAAAATTTAAATTACCTTTCTTTTCTTCTTATAATTTTGATATAAAAGAAAACAATATTATAAATTATTATAAAAAAATGTTAAAGGGCTTAAATGATTGAATCAAAACATATTGAAAACCTTAAAAAAATAGTCGGTGAAGAAGATGTAAAGAGTGACAAAATTCATCTAAGGGCATATTCTTATGATGCCACGAAAGAACATTATTATCCTGATGCCGTAGTGTTTCCTGAAAATGAGAAGGAAGTCAGTGAAATTTTAAAATACTGCAATGAAAACAAAATATCAATAATCCCAAGAGGAGCCGGAAGCGGATTTACAGGCGGTGCTTTGCCAGTAAATGGAGGTATAATTTTAGCAGTTGAGAAATATATGAATAAAATACTTGAAATTGATGAAAAGGATATGGTGGCAGTCGTACAGCCGGGTGTAATAAATGCTCATCTTCAAAAAGAAGTGGAAAAAAGAGGGCTTTTTTATCCGCCAGATCCAGCTAGTATGGATTATACTACACTTGGAGGAAATGTCGCTGAAAATGCAGGAGGAATGAGAGCAGCAAAATATGGTATTACAAAAGATTATGTGATGAGTCTAAGAGCAGTTTTGCCAAATGGTGATATAATAAAGGCCGGTAAAAGAACTATTAAAGATGTTGCGGGATATAATGTAGCCGGTATTTTAATCGCAAGTGAGGGAACTCTTGCAGTAATTACAGAAATAACGCTAAAACTTTTGCCAAAACCAAAACTTAAAAAAACATATATGGGAATTTTCGAAAATGTCGAAGATGCTATGAATGCTGTTTATAAATCACTTGCAAGTGGTGCAATGCCTGTGGCTATGGAATTTATGGATTCTTTGGTAGTAAAAGCACTTAGAGAAAAATTAGGTGTTAATTTGCCTGAATGGGCGGGGGCTTTACTTATAGGTGACGTGGATGGAAATGTTGAAGCAGAGATTGATTATCAGCTTTCAATTCTTGAAAAATCTTTTTTAGAAAACGGTGCAAAAGAATTTATAGCAACAGCTGATGAAGAAAAAAGTAAAGAAATTTGGTTTGCAAGAAGAAATGCAAGCCAGTCAATTACAATTTACGGAAGCAAAAAAATTAATGAAGATATTTCAGTTCCAAGAAGTAAGCTCCCAGAAGCTCTTAATAAAATTACTGAAATAGGTAAAAAATACGGTCTTGTGGTACCGTGTTTCGGACATGCAGGTGATGGAAATATTCATGTAAATGTTATGGTTGATGGAAGCAATCCAAAAGAAGTTGAAAAAGGTTATGACGCTGTCAAAGAGATATTTAAAGCAGTTGTAGATATGGGAGGAACTTTAAGCGGAGAGCATGGAATAGGACTTAGCAAAGCTCCTTTTATGGAAATTGCTTTTACACCTGAGGAGATAAATTTATTTAAGAGAATAAAAGAAGCTTTTGATCCAAACGGAATACTTAATCCTGGGAAAATGGGAATATAAATAAAAATATAGGATTGTAAAATGAGGATATGTACATTTAATGTAAATTCAATAAGAAGCAGGCTTGAAATTGTTCAAAATTTATTAAAAGATTATAACATTGATGTTATATGTATGCAAGAAATTAAAGTTGATAATGAAAATTTTCCATTAATAGATAAAGAATATCAATGTGTTATTCACGGTCAGAAAAGACTTCACGGAGTCGCGACTTGTTCCAAATATCCTATTGAAGAATCGCAAAAAGGTTTTGATGGGGAAGTTAGTGAACCAAGATTTATTTATACGTTTATAAATGGAGTGCATATTATAAATATTTATGCTCCTCTTGGGGATAATTACGGTGAGAGGTTTGAATATAAAATGTATTTTTATGATAAGCTGTTTGAATATATTAAAAAATTTGATTTGAATAAAGATAATGTATTGATTTGTGGAGATTTTAATATTTCACATACTGAACTTGACGTATGGGATGAGGAAATCTGGCAGGGAGAAGTTACTCATTTGCCAGAAGAAAGAGCTATACTTTCCAAGTTTTTAGATATTGGTTTTATTGATGTGATAAGAGAGAAATATAAAAATGAAAAAGTATTTACTTTTTATGATTACAGGGGAGCGGCGGTTTATAAAAATGAAGGATTGAGGCTTGATTATATTTTGGTGACAAAACCTCTTTTTGAGAAATTTAAAGATGTTGAAATTTTAACGGAGATAAGAAGAAAAAGAAAACCGACACCTTCTGATCATGTTCCAGTAATTGCAGAATTTAATTTATAAGGGGTAATATGTTGCATCAGCTTTTAGAAATGTTAATCCAATTTGTAGATTCAATAGGATATTTTGGTGTATATCTCTATATGGTTATGGTAGGGACTTTTATACCGGTGCCGAGTGAACTTGTTCTTTTACCTGCTGGATATTTGGCAGCAAAAGGTGAAAAAAGTTTAATTTTATTATGGATATGTGGGGCGTTGGGTTCACTTACAGGAGCTTTGATTAATTATTTTCTTGCAAAATTATTGGTAAATAAATTTTTAAAAGATAAACCTGTTATAAAAAAAGTAAATAAATTTTGGGCTGAACATGGTAAAATTTCAGCCTTTTTGGCTCCTTTAACTCCAGGTCTTGGACAATATATTTCAATTCCGGCAGGACTTTCTCATATGCCTCTAAGATGGTTTATACCACTTACATTCAGTGCAAATTTAATTTGGGTTGGATTTATGTTAATGGTCGGATATTTGTTTGGAACAGGTGAAAAAGCGCATAAAGAAGCCGTTTTTGGAAGCCTTGTTCTTCTTGGAGGAGTAATTATAGTGGCAAGCATATATGTTTTCAGAGAAATAAGAAAAGAAAAAGATTAAACTTTTAAAATTTTATTTTTCCCTGATTTTTTAGCTATATATAATGTATCGTCAATTTTTTCAAAAAAATCTCTTGGATTTTCACCTTCGTATTCTCCGATACCTCCACTTATTGTTATGGGTTCAAGATTTATTTTTATTTTTTGAGGTACAGTTTTTAAAATTCTTTCAGATACTTTATAGGCTTCATCTAATTTAGTTTCAGGGAAAATAATTACAAATTCTTCACCTCCGTATCTAAAAGCAAAATCTGTTTTTCTTATAATTTCTTT
>JALTBU010000082.1 GCA_027008345.1 Nautiliaceae bacterium
GACTTATTGAATACTATAACGCAACAGGAAGTGAAAAAGCTAAATTTATTTTAGATAATTTCAGAAGTGAAGTTAGACATTTCTGGCTTGTAACACCAAAAGACAATAAACCACCTCTTGATCCAAACGATATGGATTAAGAAGGTTTTTCTTTTTATTCAAATTCTCTTGGAAAACGGCCGTAAAAACCGCCGTTTAACTGGGTATTTTCAATTAAAAAAGCTCTGAATTTTTTAAATAAATCATAATCAGGCTTAATGTAATTATCCCAAAACTCATCAAGAGTTAAACCTTTGCATGTTAATCCTTCAATATCATAAAGTGCCTCTCCAAGAGTAATTGTTGGTGTTTTATGATAAATGGACGAAAGTCCTACTGTACTGTTTACAGTAACAGTACCTATTGCATTAGATAAAGCAGTAGGCAGATGTATTTCAAAAGTAATAATTACTCTATTATCAATTTTTATTTTTTTTGATAAAGAATTTATAAATTTTGTATAATCTTTTCTTCCTCTATCCATTGGATGATGCTTAAAAACTATTAATTTATCTCTTGGAGCATTTCTTGCAAATGACACTAATACTTCTTCAATAAATTCTTCAATATTATTATATTTTGAATGTTCTTTAATTTGAAAATCTGTACTTGTTTGAAGTGGTACAAAATAATATTTTTTTGATAGTTCATCTTTTAATTTTTGAGTTATTTTTTTATCTCTATTTTTATATTTAATTTTTCTATAAAAACTTCTTATTCCATAAAACGCTTCTTTTAATGGAGCAAGTTCCCGATGATGCTCATAATAAGGATATCTAAAAAGAAAAATTTTAGCTAATAAATAATAAACAGAGGCACTAATAGCCATTTTAACATAACTATTATTTGCTGGGAATATTTTTTTCTCTTTTAAAATAGAATCAGGCAAAGATAAATAAAACTTTGGGTCTCTACTTATTTTACTGAAATTATTAACTCCCCATTTTTCCATTGTAATAAAATCAGGTCTAATATAACCTTCTTCAAATACATAGGTTTCAATATCAAGTCTTTGAGATTCCTGAATTGCTATACTTTGATAAAATCTACAATCACCAAAAAGAAATATTTTATCAATTTTATTTTTTTTGACATACTCTATAAAAAAATCTCTCCATTCATTTTTTTTACCTCTAAAAGCAGTATAATTATCTTTATTTGAAAAAAACCAATCTCCTGCATTGAACCCGATTCTAAATGTTTTAGCACCTTTTTTTTTAAAATGATTATCAAGTCTCTTAAAAAAATTTCCCATCGGCCCTTGAAGCAATAAAATATTTTTATTTTTAATATCACCTATTCTATTCAACAACACTCCTTACTTCTCAAAAAGAACTTTCCCAGCTAATTGAATTTTTCTAAAAAAATTATTGCGAATATTTGTTAATAGTCTATAAACAATATCATTATTATATCTATTTTTAAGTGCTTCTAATTCTTCAATTAAAATTTCTACTTCACAAAATTTACCTGTTTTTGGTGATATATATCTTGGATAAATAATATAAGCTCCCACAATCAATTCTTCGATACTTAATTTTCTTTTCCTTCTTTTACATCTTTTTTCATCAACAGTTAAACCCCAACCGGCATAAAAAGGCATACCATATGTATAAACTTTTTTATCTCTGATAAGCGCTTCAAAACCACTAAGAGAAGTAATTGTATGCACTTCATCAATTACTTCAAACAAACTTGGAAGAGATATGTCTTCAATCACTTTATTTGCATATTTTAAAACAACTTCTTTTGGTATATTTCCTTTTCTATTTCCCGCTAATACATCGGGATGAGGTTTATATATAATAAACTCATCTTTTCTTTTTTCATATACTTTTTTTAATAATTCTAAATTACTCATACCATCACCACCATAAATTATAGAAGCATCATCCTCCACCTGACCAACAACCAAAACTATCTTTTTATCTGTTTTAAAATTTAACTTTTTATCTTTATGAATATTATATTTTGATATTTTTTTTTCAATTAAATATTCTCTTATTTTTTTAGCTCTGTTTATCAAATCTTCATCAAACTCATAATTATTCAAAATCCACTCCAAATCACTCTCTTGTGTTGGATCAAAATATATTCCTTTACTATCCACTACTAAAGAATAGGCTTTTGTCAAATCACTTCCAAGAGTTACCGAGCGTATAAACCCATCTTCTACTCTAAATATAGGAATATTTTCTTCTTTTGCATGTTTCTCTATTTTATCAAACTTTTTCTTCCCCCAAATAAATATTTTTGCGTTT
>JALTBU010000083.1 GCA_027008345.1 Nautiliaceae bacterium
TACTAAGTTCTGCAATTGGAGTATCAATTACTCTTTTTTCACCGTATTTGCTAATAAGTCCCTCAGTTACTCTGTAACTTCCTCCATATCTTCCTACATCTTCACCTAAAATTACTACACTTTCATCCTCAGCCATACATTCATCTATGGCTTTGTTTAATGCCTCACGGTATAACATTTTCACACTCCTTACAAAATACATCTTCAAAAGCTTCTTCAATTTCAGGCTCAGGTGAAGACGCAGCAAACTCAACTGCTTCATTTATAACCTGTTCTACCTTAGCATCAAGTTCTCTAAAATATTTTTCATCTACTAATCCACTTTCAATTGCTTTTTTCTTTAAGTTTTCAATCGGGTCTTTTCTTTTAAAAATTTCCATTTCTTCTTCGCTTCTGTATTTTCCGGCATCACTCATAGAATGTCCCTCATACCTATAAGTTTTTGCTTCTATAAATACAGGTCCAAGTCCGTTTTCTATAATTTCTTTAGCTTTCATTACTGTATTATAGACATCACAAACATCCATTCCATCACACTCGTAAACGGGCATATAGTTTCTTGCTTTTTCCTTTAAATCTACAAAAGGACTAACCCAAGAAATATGAGTTCCGATGGCATAAAAATTATTTTCTGCAAAAAACATAATTGGAAGTTTCCAAGCAGAGGCAATATTAATGCTCTCAAAAAAAGCTCCTGCATTACTTGCCCCATCTCCAAATATTGCAAATACGCCGGCTTTTTCCCCTTGTAGTTTCCTTGCATACGCACATCCCACCGCCATTGGCAGGTGTCCGGCTACAATTGCATCCCCTCCGTAAAAGTTTAACCTCGGCTCAAACAGGTGCATACTTCCGCCTTTACCTTTACTGACACCTGTTTTTTTACCGAATAACTCTGCCATTACTATTTTGGGATCCATTCCTCTGGCAATTGCTAAAACATGCTCGCGGTAATGAGTAAAAACATCACCTTTATCAAATGCTTGCATAGTTCCTACACTCACAGCTTCCTGACCAATATCTAAATGCAAAAATCCGGCAATATCTCCCAACATATAATGCTCTTTTGCTTTTAGCTCAAACTCACGTCCAAGTTTCATTAAGTAATAAAACTTTTCAACTCTTGCTCTATTCATTGCTAAACTCCTCAATTGCATTAAGAAGCGGAATCATATACATAAGTGCGGGTCCTCCATGCATTACAACAGCTTGCATTCCAGCTTCTATTAATTCATCTTTACTCGCTCCAAGTTTAAGCGCATTTTGAGTATGAAAAGCAATACACCATTCACATTGAGCTGCAACTGCCAAGGCCACATTAATAAGCTCTTTATTTTTTGCACTAATTGCTGAATCTTTTTCAGCTTTTTGTAAAAAATTTAAAAATGCAGAAATTTCATCAGGAGCATCTTTTTGAAGTTCTCCTATTAATTTTTTAATTTGTTCAAGTTTTTCTTTCATTGAATCCCCCTTCAATTACTGATGTCAAAAAAGTTAAAATATTTAGTTCATATTTATTATAACTCTTTTTTCTTTAAAGAATCCTTAAAACATCTTCAAGTGAAGTGAAATAAATTAATTTTTTTTCTTCAAGGAGTTTAATTGCTTCTTTGAAACTCTCTTTTCCTAAAAAAATTGGTATTGTATTTTTATAATTAATTAGCATTTTTGCAATTTCAAAAGAATCAGTCATAAACTGAGGAGTAACAATTACAAAAATTAACTCTTCATTTTTTAGAATTTCTAAAACATTTTTATATCTCTCACTCGTAGCATCTCCAATTACATCAATAGGATTGTTATGAGACCATGTAGGTGGCAATACTTTATTTAGCTCGTCCATATATTTATTTATATTTTTGATTTTTTTATATTGACTTACAATGTCAGTTAGTATTGTTCCAGGTCCTCCTGCATTCGTAACAATTACAGCTTCATTTATATTTAAATATCTTGGAGCAAAAATTAAACTTTCAACACTTGGTTTTATTATAGCTCCTGCTATTTCACTTAAAGTCATTATCATTTCATAATCACCTGCTAAGTTTCCGGTATGTGAAAATGCTGCTTTTTTTGCCGCTTTGCTTTTTCCAGCTTTAAATAAAAGTATTGGCTTAGTTGAATTTCTGACAGCTTTTAAAAATTCTTTTCCAAATTGAAGACCTTCAGCGTAAATTGAAATAATTTTACATGAAGGTTGATTGTTTAATTCATTTATAGCATGTGCAAAGTTGTAATCTGCCATATTTCCCATAGAAATTA
>JALTBU010000084.1 GCA_027008345.1 Nautiliaceae bacterium
TCTTTTAAAATACAATGATGTCTGCATAAAAGACATTTAATTTTTTCATTGTCTATTGTTTCGTAATATTTCATATTTTCCCTCCTTTTTTAGGAGCAGAAACTTTAGTCTCATTTTAGGCTAAAATTTCTACTCCTTTTAAATTTATTATATCAAAAATTTAAGTTTTTGTAAATAGTAAAAAGAAAGAAAGTTTATATAAAAAGGCTAAACTAATTTAGCTTTTAAGGTTTGATATGGGGTAATTTTGGCTTTGCTTTGAAATAAAGAAGAATCTATTTTACATTCTTTAAATTCTATTTCAATAAATTCGTTAATTTTAATATTAAATAATTTTGCAGGATTTGTTGAGATAAGCTTTGTTATTGTTTGATGAGGTAAAGGCAGGGAATAGGCTAGTTGAGTGAAAATATCAAGTTTACTTATACCTGCTTCAGCTTCTTCAAAAGCTACATCTTTATTTGTTGCGGCTATATGATTTGATGAAATAAAATCAACTATTCCTTCTTCACAGGCTTTTAATAAAGCATTTTTATCTTCTTTGCTTCTAAGAGGCGGAAAAGTTTTAAAAAGTGTATTAAAATCTGTTATGTCTTCATCACAAAAATATAAGTTGTCTATACAAACATCTACAAAAACATTTTTTTCTCTGTTTTTTAATATTTCAATAGATTCTTTTGTAGTGATACTTTGAAAAACGATTTTTGCATCAAAATGGCGGCTAAGTTCTAAAATTTTTGCAACTTCCGTGCTTTCTGCATAATTAGCAATTCCGTTTAATCCCATTTTATAGGCATTTTCGCAATCATTCATTACTCCATTTGAGAGGGATTTATTGTTTGCGTTTATAAAAACCGGAATATCTAAAAAAGAGGCATATTCAAAAATTCTTTTTATTAAATTCATATCTTCATCCGAAGATATATAAATTGCACTTGCACCTTTTTGTTTAAGTATTGAAATATCGCTTAATTTATTGTCGTGGATGCCTTCTATTGCTACAAAAAGATTGAAATTTTCTTCATTTGCTCTTTTTAGGTTATATGCTAAGTGGAGTTTATCATAAATAGGCTTTATTGCCGGAATCATTAAAGCATATCCTACCCCTGCGTTTTTAGCAGCTGCGGCAAGTCTAGCAACACTTTCAGAATTTTTTACATTTAAATCAAAACTTTTTGGGACTTTAATTATCATTATTAGCCTTTTTTTAATATAATTTTACCAAATGAATAAAGGAAACAAATGAAAAGAGATGATTATTTAAAAATTTTAAAAAGCACTTATTATAATTTAACCGATAAAGATTATGAAAATTTTGCTGAAATTATGAATGATGAGGGGCTTGGGAGGTGTAAGCCTTTATTTAATTTATATGGCTTTATTTTTGGATGGTTTTATCTTTTATATAGAAGAATGGTCGTTGAAGCGTTTGGCGTTTTGATTTTTTCTTTAATGATTGGGTATTTAATGGCTTATTCTAAACTTCATCCAGTTTTAGTTTTGATTACTATTTTTTTAACAAGCTCTTTATTAAGCGGATTTTGTTACTATTTTTTATATCTTAATAAATTTAATAGAGATTTAGAAAATTGCGGGGAATATAATCCTGATATTGAGTGTATGCAGCAAAAAGCAAAACCTAAAATCTCTTATGTAGCTATAGCAGTTGTTTTGATTTTAGTGATGATTTGGCCTTGGATTTTTGCTTTAGTTACTTCTGAGCCCTTGCATAAATAATTTGTTATAATTTCTTTAAAAAAGGATTTTTATGAAAAAAGTTTTAATAATAGGAAGCGGTGGAAGAGAGTATTCAATAGGTTATTTTATGAAAGACGAGGCTGAAATTTTTTATGCTCCTGGAAACGGTGCAACGGATGAATTTGCCACAAATATTGATATTAAAGATTATGAAGAATTAGCAAATTTTGCAAAAGAAAATAATATAGATTTAACAATAGTAGGTCCTGAAGACCCGTTAGTAAATGGGATAGTGGATGTTTTTAAATCTCATAATCTTACAATTTTTGGACCAAGTAAAGATGCGGCAAGGCTTGAGGGTAGCAAAGTTTATATGAAAAACTTTTTAAAAAAATATAATATTCCAACTGCAAAATATATAGAAACCGAAAATGAAAAAGAGGCTTTTGAATTTATTGATAATATGCAAAAAACTCCTATTGTTGTAAAAGCAGACGGGCTTTGTGCCGGAAAAGGGGTAATTATTGCCGAGAGTAAAGAAGAGGCAAAAGAGGCTGTAA
>JALTBU010000085.1 GCA_027008345.1 Nautiliaceae bacterium
TTGCTTTTGAAGCATATGAAAAAATAGGGATTTAACCCTATAATTTATTTAAATAATTACAGGCATCTTTATTGCCAAGTTTACAGCCTTTGTTTAGCAGTTTTTTTGCTTTTTTAATATCTTTATTTTTATATGCTTCATATCCAAGTAGAGTACAGCTGTCTGCATCTCCTAGGCTGCAGCCTTTCTTATAAAATTTAATAGCAAGATTATGGTCTTTTTTTATATTTCCAAAACCCTTTTCATAAAAATATCCCGCCATTCCGCAGGCATACGCATCATTATTTGAACATCTGCTTATAAAATTAGCAAGAGCTTCTTTATATTTTTTTGCAAATGCAAGTTTAAGACCTGGATCATTTGTCATCCCGTGGTTTTGTGGCATTGCAAAAGTAAAGGTGGCAAAAGCCGCTATTATTAATTTTTTCATTTTTACTCCTTATGAATTACAACATGCACAGCCAAAGCCGTCTAAATCATCATCAAAACTTTCAAGTTCCATTTTACCGTTACCTGAAATTATTGATTCTTTATATGCTATTGTCTCGCTGTTATGTTTGATAGTATAATAAATTTTGCTTGTAGCCCTTACTGTATTAATAGTAGAGCAGTATGTTTCAAGTGAGCTTAATACCCATCTTTTAGCCGTTACATTATCTGCATCGCTTTCAAATTCATAAATAAAGTGAAATTCTGTAAAAATTTTAGGAAATGTATCTTTTCTTTTAAATTCTATATCCATTTTTGCATTTTTAATATTGTGTTTTTTACCCATTTCCACTACATCAAACAAAGAGCAATTTCCCATACCTGTAATAAAAATCTCAACCGGAGAATATTTCTCAGCATCAATTACCATTATTTCTTTTCCGTTTGTAGCTTCATATTTTTTATCTGCAATATGTCTTATTTTAATCATCTACTCTCCTTTAAAAATTTTTCAAAATATTCAATCTGCTCTTTTACTCTCTCAGGTGCAGTTGCACCGTAGCTTTTTCTGCTGTTCATTGAATTTTCCAGACTTAAATCAACATCTTCTCCAATTCTCTCATCAATACTTTTTAATTCATCTAAACTCAAATCACTTAAATCAACTCCCTTGCTCTCAGCCAATGCTACTGCACGACCGGTAATATGATGTGCTTCTCTAAACGGAATACCTTTGTTTACAAGATAATCTGCAAGGTCAGTTGCTGTTAAATGACCTTTTTTTGTGGCTTTTAACATATTTTCTTTATTTACTCTCATTGTTTTTAATGTTTCTTTTAAAATTTCTATTGAAATAAGTCCGTTTTTTACGCTGTCAAAAACTCCCTCTTTATCTTCTTGTGTGTCTTTATTGTATGCAAGCGGAAGTCCTTTCATAACTGTTAAAAGAGCCATTAAATTACCATAAGCTCTTCCTGTTTTACCTCTTATAAGTTCTGGTACATCAGGGTTTTTCTTTTGAGGCATTATAGAGCTTCCGGTTGAATATTCATCACTTAAAGTAATAAACCCAAATTCGCTTGTAGACCATATAATCATCTCTTCTGCAAGTCTGCTCGCATGCATCATAAGCATTGAAATATTAAAAAGTATTTCAAGCGCAAAATCCCTGTCACTCACAGTATCAAGACAATTAACAGTTGGTTCTTTAAATCCAAGGGCGTTTGTTGTTTCAAATCTGTCAATTGGATGAGGAGTTCCTGCAAGTGCCGCACATCCAAGAGGATTTATATTATTTCTTTTAAAACTCTCCATAAATCTTTCATAATCCCTTTTAAACATACTTGCATACGCCATCATATGGTATCCAAAACTTATTGGCTGAGCGTGTTGCAGGTGTGTCATTCCCGGAAGCAGGGTAGTAGTATGTTCTTTTGCAATATCAACAAAAACTTTGATAAGCTCTTTTATCTTTTTTGCAAATTCTAAATTTCTTTTTAAAACCCATCTTCTAAAATCCACTGCTACCTGGTCGTTTCTGCTTCTTGCAGTATGTAATTTTTTGCCGGTATCACCTATAAGTTCAATTAGTCTTTTTTCAATAGCCATATGGATATCTTCATCGCTTATATCCCACTTAAATTTGCCTTCTTCTATCTCTTTTTTAATTTCAAGCAGACCCTCTTTTATCTTTTCGGCTTCATCTTTTGTAATAATTCCCTGTTTTGCAAGCATTTGAGAGTGGGCAATTGACCCTTCAATATCTTCAATATACAATTCTTTATCAAACGGAAGCGATGCATTGAATTCATCAAGAAGCTTTGCCGCCTGTTTTGAAAATCTACCGCCCCATAGTTTCATTAAAATCCTTTTTTAGCTAAAATTATAACATAAGGAGTCAAAATGAATGCAGAACTTATAAAACTTATATTTTCAACGGCTTCAATTGAAAGATGGAATGATCTGCCAAGACCGTTTAAATTCATAGAACTCGACAAGCAGTCCCATAAAATGATTATCACTTATATTTTAGCTTCATTTGAGAAAAATGTGAATTATTATGACCTTATACATTTAGCAATTGCGGGGGTTTTATATAGAGCAGTTCTAACAGATTTAAAATCACCGGTATATAACTATTTAAGAAAGAAAAAAGGAAAAGAACTTGATGAATTTGTATTAAAAAAACTTAACGGTATAATTGATGAAGAGTTAAATTATTATGTTAAATTATATAATAACACAAACTCACTCGAAAAAAGACTACTCTCAGCCTCAAGCTACATAGCAAGTAAATGGGAATTTGATTTTATATACAACTTTGCAAAAGAGAGCTATGGAATAGAAGAAATTAAAAAAACAATCGAAAACGAACTTGAAGATTATTATGATTTAGAAGGTGTAAGAATACTTGCACTTAAAAGAAAAAGTTATGATTTTATATCACTTTGTGGAAATATGAGATTTCAAAAAAGATGGGCAAATACTCCAAGAGTGCCCGAGACAAGTGTTCTTGGACATATGCTTTTTGTTGCTATAATGAGTTTTTTTCTTACAAAAGAATATGGCGGTAATAAAGATAAAATATATTATAATTTTTTTACAGGTCTTTTTCATGACCTTCCAGAGGCTCTTACAAGAGATATTATTGCCCCTGTAAAACAGGGAGTTGCAGGACTTGATGAGATACTAAAAGAGTATGAACATATGCTTATAGAAGAAAAGATAATACCACTTGTCCCAAGCAAACTTAAAAACGAACTTAAAATTATGATAACTGATGAATTTGCAAATAAGATCATTACCGAAAATGGATACAAGAAAGTTGATGTAGCCGAAGATTTACTTGGAAATAAAGGAATTGATGGTAAACTCATAAAAGTTGCAGATCATTTAGCGGCATATATTGAAGCTCTTATGAGTATTAATCATGGTATCAAATCGCCTGAACTGCTAAATGCAATTGAATTTCTATCAAAAAAATATAAAAATTTCCAAATTTTCGGTATAAAAACAGGAAAGTATTTCCATAAGGATTTTTATGAAGAAAATTAGTATTTTAATAATTTTATGCGGATTTTTATTTGCAGATTCGCTTAATTATTATTTTTTCACCATAAAAGAAGATTATAAAGAATACTTATCAGGAAGTATAATAGACAGAGATTACAGCAGATTTGGTGAAATTAACGGAATCGGTATTAAATACACTAAAAATTACTACTATTCAGAAATTTACTTAAAAGTCGAAAGCTCATACGGACAAAGCACATATGACGGGGCATATCAGGACGGCACGCCCATAACTTTTCATCAAAATAATGTACAAATATATAATTTAAATGCCGGAATTTATTCAAGACCGTATCTTTTAGAACTTGGATATAGATTCTGGAACAGGGGAAACTCAAATGAAGAAGGAGATTATAATGAGCAATACTATTGGCCATATTTTGCAATAGGTATGAAATATATATTTAATTTTGTAAATTCATCAATTAAATATTATTTCAAATATAATTATGCTTTTTCTCCAAAATTAAAAATATACTTAGGGAACAACCCGATAATTAATTTAGGAACAACATCAGGTCTTGAAACACAGATAAGTTTTGATAAAAAATTAAGTTATGATTATAAAGTGGGGATTTTTTACAGATACACATACTGGCATATAAACCGCTCTGAAACTGTTAATTTATATGATAATGGCAAAACATATCAAATGTTTGAACCTGAAAGTGAAACAAGAAATCAATATTTGGGAATTTATTTAGAAAAAAGCTTCTAAAAGAAGCTTATTTATAATTTTCTATAGATTTTTTTATAAGTTCAATTGCTTTTTCTTTATCGTCAAATCCTGTAACTTTTACCCATTTACCAGGTTCTAAATCTTTATATGTTTCAAAGAAATGTTTAATTTGTTGAAGTTCTATTTCAGGTAAATCATCAAGTGAATTAATTTTTGCCATTTTAGGATCAAGTTTTATTGTAGGAACAGCTATAATTTTTTCATCTTTTCCATTTTCATCTTCCATAATTAATACACCTATTACTCTTGATTTAATTACACATCCTGGAACTACTGACTCACTGCTTAAAACTAAAACATCAATTGGATCTCCGTCATCTGCCAAAGTGTTTGGTACAAATCCGTAATTTGCAGGGTAAAACTGAGTTCCATAAAGAATTCTGTCTAAAAATATAGCTCCGCTCTCTTTATCAATTTCATATTTAATATTACTTCCCTGAGGAATTTCAATTACCACATTTATTGCTTCTTCAGGATTTCCGGGTTTTATTTTTTTAATATCCATTAATTCTCCTTTTTTGTGAAATTATAGCTAAAAAGCCGTCAAATCTGACAGCTTTTTACTATTTCAATAATTTTTTCCACCACACTTGGGTCTTCAAGAGTTGAAGTGTCTTGTTTAATCTCTTCTCCTTTTGCAATGGCTCTTAGTATTCTTCTCATAATTTTACCGCTTCTGGTTTTTGGAAGCCCCGGAACAAAAGCAAAATCTTTAACTTTTGCAATATTTCCAATCTCTTTTGCAATAATTTCATTAATTTCTTTCATAAGTTCAACATCTTCACCAAGATTTTCATTTGATTTTAAAACAATATATGCAAATATGCTTTCACCTGTAATTTCATCAGGTTTACCGACGACTGCAACTTCTGCAACGTGAGGATGTTTTTGTATAGCCGCTTCAATTTCGGCAGTTCCAAGCCTGTGACCACTTACATTTATAACATCATCAACCCTTCCAGTAATCCAAATATAACCGTCTTCATCATATATTGCACCATCACCTGAGAAATAAACAGGCTTACCATCTTTTTTTGCTGTTCCAAAATAACTGCTTACAAATCTTTCAGGATCACCCCAGATTGTTCTTATCATACTCGGCCACGGTTTAGTAATACATAAAAGTCCTTTTTCATTAGGAGGCATTTTATTCCCGTTTTCATCAATAATTTCTGCAAAAATTCCAGGAAGAGGGAATGTTGCGCTTCCCGGTTTAATAGGAGTGGCCGCAGGAAGAGGGGATATCATATGCCCTCCCGTTTCAGTCTGCCACCATGTATCGACTATTGAACATCTGCCATTACCCACAACATCATAATACCATTTCCAAGCTGCGGGATCTATAGGTTCCCCAACTGTTCCTAAAATTCTAAGTGAAGTTAAATCATATTTTTTAGGCTCATCTGCTCCGATTTTGTGAAGAAGTCTTATTGCAGTAGGAGCTGTGTAGAATTGATTTACTTTATATTCTTCTATCATTTTCCAAGCTCTTCCGGCATCCGGATAAGTTAAAACTCCTTCAAACATAAGAGTTGTAGCACCGGCAGCTAAAGGTCCGTAAACTATATAAGTATGTCCTGTAATCCATCCGATATCAGCCGTACACCAGAATGTATCGTTATTTTTTATATCAAAAACCCATTCCATTGTAAGCTGAGCCCAAAGAATATAACCTGCTTGATGATGTTCAACCCCTTTTGGTTTTCCTGTACTTCCTGATGTATAAAGCAAAAATAAAGGATCTTCACTATCCATTATTTCAAATGGACATTCATTATCCTGATTAACAATTAAATCATTATAACTTACATCTCTTCCTTCAACCCATTCAATCTCTTCATTGTTTCTCTCAACTACTACAACTTTTTCTACACAATCAACACCTTCAAGTGCTTTGTCAACTACCGGTTTTAACATATAAGGTTTACCTTTTCTAAATGCACCATCAGCTGTGATTACTATTTTTGCCTCGGCATCAAGAATCCTGTCTTTAAGAGCTTCTGCACTGAAACCGCCAAACACTACGCTGTGAATTGCTCCAATTCTTGCACATGCAAGCATTGCAAACGCGGCTTCGGGAATCATTGGCATATAAATAACAACCCTGTCTCCTTTTTTTACACCGAGAGATTTAAGTAAATTTGCAAATCTGTTAACTTCCCTGTGTAATTCAAGGTACGTAATAATTCTTTTTTCTCCGTTGTCACCTTCCCAGATAATTGCAGCTTTGTTTTTTTTATCTTTAAGGTGTCTGTCTATACACTGATATGCAACATTCAATTTACCCTCAGTAAACCACTTGTAAAAAGGAGCATTACTTTCATCAAGTACTTTTTTAAAAGGCGCAAACCAAGATATTTTTTCATTTGCAAGTTTTGCCCATGTCCCTTCATAATCTTTTTCAAATTCTTTTACCAAATCCTCATATTCACACATATTTTTAAATGCCGGATTTTCAAAAAGTTCCTTATGCGGATAATAAATTTCGCTCATTAAAAACTCCTTTTTATTTTCATAATAAAACAAAAAATTTTAAAAAATAAGAAAAAAGAACTTATTCTCCACTCTCTGTGTAGTTTTGTAACATTTTATCTTCCAAATATTTTATTGTATATATGCCTGAAATATAAATAATCCAGTTAATGTAAATCCATAAAAACAAAAAAAGAAGTATTGATAATGAGCCGTAAATTGTAGTGTAAGTTTTGTTAAAAATAACATAATATAAAAATATGTTTTTAGCAATAAAAAACAAAACAGTCACAATAAATGAAATTTTGAGTGTTATTTTAATGCTTTGGATATTTAAAGTAAGCATATATGCCAAGAAAAAAGTAAGCCATATAATTATAAATGGAACTAAAAAACCAAAAGATACATGTAAGAAAAATTCAAGTTTTACTGAAAGATAAATTGCTATGGCAAATAAAACAGGAAAAAGTGTTAACATTGTCCAATAAAGTTTAAGTTTTTCCCATGTATTTCTTTTTTGCTGTTTAAAAATTTTTGAAATAATTGTTTCGTAGTTGTCAAAAAACAGAATTGATGTAATAATTATATAAATACCTCCAATTAACCCCATTTTAGAAGAATTTGCCAAAAAAGCATTTAAATACATTTTAATCTGTTCCTGATTAGAAGGAAGAATATTTGAAATTAAAAAATTTTGAAGTTTTTGATAAAAAGCATTAAAAAACGGAGTTGAAGAAAAAATGGATAAAACAAG
>JALTBU010000086.1 GCA_027008345.1 Nautiliaceae bacterium
AGCTGTTCAAAAATAGCTTTAAATTTAGGAACTACTAATAAAATCAAAAATACAAATGCAACCACTATTGCTATTAATGTAATAATAGGATATCTAAGCGCTTTTATCATTTTTCTTCTGTTTTGATACATATTATCATATATATCAGCAAGATAATTTAATGCATTAACCAAATCACCTGTCTGTTCTCCAAGCCTTATCATTGCAAGAGAAATACCACCAACATAATTTTCATATTCTGCAAAAACATCTGAGAGGGTTTTTCCACTGTCAATTGCCTCAGCTGCTTTTAAAAACATTTCTTTAATAAGCCTGTCTTTTGTGTTTTTACCAATATCTTCAAGTGCGTCTTTAAGAGAAATTCCTGCTTTTATTAAAACAGCAAGTTCTCTTATTGATGAAATGTAGCTTGGATAATTCAATTTCTTTCTAAAAATTTTATTATTTACAATATCTTTAAAAACTTTTACCTTTTCTTCAAAAGGCATAGGAACTTCTTCAATTTTTACAAGAAGTCCTTTATAATTTTTCTTCGCATCAATTATAGCTTCTGCTTTATTTAACGACTTAATTATAAAATCTTGCTGTTTTCCCCTGTAAAATACTGAAACTTTAAAATATTTCATATTTTTGCCACCCTGTATACTTCTTCTAATGTAGTTATTTTATTTTTAGCTTTAATTATACCATCAAAAAACATCTTTTTAAATCCTTGTGATTCTAAATATCTCATAATTTCGATTCTGTCTTTATTTTTTGCAATAAGTCCTTCAAGCCTGTCATCATTTAAAAATATTTCGGTAATAAGTGTCCTTCCAAGATATCCGGTCATATCACATTTTTCACAACCTTTTCCCCTGTAAAAAACAGTATCATTTCCTATAAGATTTCTTATAGGTTCAAGATATGCTTCGCTTGGTTTATAAGGTTCCATACAATAAGGACAGTTTGTTCTAACAAGTCTTTGAGCTTCAACTCCTACAAGGGCCGCTGCAACCATATATGGTTCAGCACCCATATCAACCATCCTGCTTATTGCACTTACTGAATCGTTGGTATGAAGAGTTGAAAGTACAAGATGCCCCGTAAGTGCCGCTTTTATCGCAATTTCAAGTGTTTCAAGATCCCTAATCTCACCTATCATTATAATATCAGGATCCTGTCTTAATATACTTCTAAGGGCACTGGCAAAAGTAATTCCAGCCCTTTGATTAACTTGTACTTGTTGAATTCCATTTAATTTATATTCTACCGGATCTTCAACAGTAATAACTTTAACATCAGGCTTTGCTATTTCATTAAGTGAAGCATATAATGTAGTTGATTTACCACTTCCTGTCGGTCCCGTAACAAGGAAAATACCATTTGGTTTAGATAAAGCATTTCTTAAAATATTTAAATTTTTAGGTGTAATACCTATATCATCAAGTTTTTTTAAAATATTTCTTTTATCAAGTATTCTTATAACTACACTCTCACCCCATATTGTAGGGAGTGTAGAAACCCTAAAATCAAACTCGTTTCTATCAAGAGTTAATGAAAATCCTCCATCTTGGGGCTTTCTTTTCTCACTAACATCCATTTTTGCTTCAAGTTTAATTCTTGAATCAAGTGCATTAAAAATTTCATAATCAAAATCTATAAATTCCCTAAGCTTTCCTAAAATTCTAAACCTGACAACTGCCCCGTCTTCTTCTGCTTCTATATGAATATCACTTGCTTTTTTTATAATTGCATTTTTAATAATATAAATCATCAGTTGAAAAATAGCCGATTCACCTTTTGCTTCAGCCCCTTTAAGTTCTTTTTTAACACTTTCTATGAGACTTTTTAATTTCACCCTTTGTTCTATAATATTGAGGGCTTTTTCTATGTCTTCTTTGTGGGCTAATAAAAATTCTATTTTTTTATCAGGAAAAAATCTTTTAAAATAACTCTGTGCATTCCAATCAATTGGATTAACCATTGCTATTTTAACTTCATCAATACCTATATCAAAAGGTACAGCCTGAGTCTGTTTTAAAATAGTATAAGGAATATTTATATTTCTCAGTCTCAAATTATCAAGACTTGATACATAATTTACATTTAATTCATTTGCCAAAAGTTTTAAATATAAATCTTTTGATATTAAATTAGTATCATATAAAATATCCATTAATTTTTTTTGGGGATTGTGTTTTTGATACTCTAATGCTTTATTTAATTGAGCTTGGGTAATAATTCCATTTTTTACTAATTTTTCTCCTATTACCAATATTTTTCCTTTTTAATTAATTGCGAATTTTTATAAAAATTAAGAATAATTTCATTGGTTTTTAAATTATAGCTGACACTGATATTATATTCTCCTTCGTTTAAAAAATAGGTTCCATTTTCGGTTTTAGGTTTATATTTTTTTGTAAGAACAAAAATTTTACCAAGATCATCTGATTCAATATTTGGAATTTGAATATTTTCTATATCAAAACCATCTTCAATATACCTCATTATAAAATTTTTAATTGTAAAAAGAGAAATTATATAAGTCGAATTTGCTCTGCCCTCTTTTGTGTATCTCAATGCTTTTGCAAGATCGAGTGCATATGTTAAATAATGTTTTTTTAAACACGCATATGCCACTATAGAAAGCAAATCTTCTCTTTTTTTTTCGTATTTATTTATATATTGCCATCTATGTATACATAAATAACTGAAATAATTATGCTTAAAAAGATAAATAATATTTTTATTTTGTAAATTATCGGCTTTTAAAAAAACAAATAAAATCAAGATAAAAACAATTCTCATTAACAGCCTTTTATTTAATCTATTCAAAAAATTATAACAGATTTTATTATCTATTTGCTATAATTGCAAAAAAAAGGAGAATTTAATGGGTTTAAATATCTATTATGATAAAGATTGTGATTTAAATATCATAAAAAATAAAAAAGTTGCAATGATTGGTTTTGGAAGCCAAGGTCATGCTCATGCACTAAATCTTAGAGATAGCGGTGTTGATGTTGTAGTTGGGCTTAGAAAAGGAAGTAAATCTTGGGAAAAAGCTGAAAAACAAGGTTTTAAAGTATTACCTGTTGCAGAAGCTGTGAAAGATGCTGATGTAGTAATGATTTTACTTCCAGATGAAATCCAACCTGATGTATATTATAGTGAAATCGAACCAAATTTAAAAGAAGGTGCGACAATAGCATTCGGACACGGATTTAATATTCACTATAAATTAATCAAACCAAGAAAAGATTTAAATGTAATTATGGTGGCACCAAAGGCTCCAGGTCATACAGTAAGAAGTGAATTTGTAAAAGGCGGAGGAATTCCTGACTTAATCGCAGTTTATCAAGGTGGTGAAGAAGCTAAAAAATTAGCACTAAGTTACGCAAGTGCAATCGGTGGAGGAAGAACCGGAATTATCGAAACAACTTTCAAAGACGAAACAGAAACAGACCTTTTTGGTGAACAAGCAGTTTTATGCGGTGGTGTTACAAGTCTTATTAAAGCAGGATTTGATACTTTAACAGAAGCTGGATATGCTCCTGAAATGGCATATTTTGAATGTCTTCACGAACTTAAATTAATTGTTGATTTATTATACGAAGGTGGAATGGCAAATATGAGATATTCTATCTCAAACACTGCTGAATACGGTGATTATGTAAGCGGTCCAAGAGTTATTGGAGAAGAATCAAGAAAAGCAATGAAAGAAATACTTAAAGAAATTCAAAACGGTAAATTCGCAAAAGACTTTATACTTGAAAGAAAAGCAGGATATGTAAGAATGAATGCTGAAAGACAGCTTACTGAGGATTCTTTACTTGAACAAACAGGTAAAAAACTAAGAAAAATGATGCCTTGGATTACAAAAAACAAAATAGTAGACCCAGATAAAAACTAATATTTTCTTAGAGGGCTTTTCAAGCCCTTTATAGAGAATATTAAAGGAGAAAAATGGCAAAAGTTATAACAATTACAAGTGGAAAAGGCGGGGTTGGAAAATCTACAACAACTGCAAATGTTGCAACAGCTTTGGCACTTCTTGGCAAAAAAGTAATTGCAGTTGATTTTGATATTGGTCTTAGGAACCTTGATATGATTTTAGGACTTGAAAACAGAATTGTTTATGATGTAGTTGATGTTATGGAAGAAAGATGTAATTTAGCACAAGCTATCATTAAAGATAAACGAACACAAAACCTCCATTTTCTACCTGCAAGCCAGACAAAAGATAAAACTGTTCTTAACAAAGAAAAAGTTGAAAAATTAATAAACGAACTTAGAAAAAATTTTGATTATATTTTAATCGATTCTCCTGCTGGAATCGAAAGCGGATTTGAACATTCTATATTCCTTGCTGATCGTGCTCTTGTTGTAACCACCCCAGAAGTCAGTGCTATAAGAGATGCAGATAGAGTAATAGGTATAATTGATGCAAAAAGCAAAAAAGCTCAAAACGGAGAAGAAGTTGAAAAACATATAATTATCAACAGGATAAAACCTGAACTTGTTGAAAGAGGCGAAATGCTTCCTATTGAAGATGTTTTAGATCTTCTTTCACTACCGCTTATAGGAATTGTCCCTGATGATGAAGATATTGTTAAATCTACAAACCTTGGTAAACCTATCGCACTTGATGAAAAATCTATGGTAGGAGAGGCTTTTAGGAGAATTGCAAAAAGAATAGAAGGTGAAGAAGTTCCTTTTATAGACCTTAAAGCCAAAAAAGGGTTTTTTAGTAAATTAAAAGGAATATTCAAATGAGTTTTTTTGATATCTTTAAAAAGAAAAAAAGCAAAGATGTTGCAAAAGACAGACTTATGATGATGCTTGCATATGAAAGAGCAAATACCAAGGTTGATAATCTAGATGAAATGAAATCAGAACTTATAAATGTAGTAAAAAAATATCTTAATGTTAAAGACATTCATATTAAAACATCTTCAAATCAAGACATTGAAACCTTAGAAGTGGAAATCCTTCTTCAAAAATGAAAAAGAAAACTACAAGAAAAAAAAGTAAAAAAACTAAAAAAACTTCTTTTTCATTTTATAAATATTTAATATTCGGATTATTAATAACAGTTATTGCACTTGGGGCTTTTATTACAGGATATATTTTAAATGAGAAAAAATCTCAAAAAGAAATAAAAAATTATCAAAAAACTCTAATAACATTACAAAATAAAATTGACAAACTGTCATATGAAATCAAATCATATAAAAAACAAAAAACAAAAAAGATAAATTTTAATCAAAAACAAAATACTCAAAATTCTGAAATAATTGATTACCTTCAAGCATTAAAAAATCACAAAAACAAACCACTTATTCAACATACAGAGAAAAATAAAAAAATAAAAACAAACAAACCAAAACTTGTAATTATTATCGATGATGTAGCTTTTAAAAATGAAGTAAAAATGATTAAATCAATTCCTTATCATATCACACCTTCATTTTTCCCGGGAACCAAAAACCATCCAAATACTCCGTTATATGCAAAAAAATTTAAAGATTATATGGTACACGTACCTATGGAAGCAATCAACTTTGCACATCCTGAACCAAAAACACTTCTTGCAAATGATAATTACAATACAATCAAATCCAGAATTGATGAAATAAAAAAAGAATTTCCAAGAGTTCATTTTATTAATAATCATACAGGTAGTAAATTTACCTCCGATTTAGAGGCTATGAATTATCTTTTCATAGCTTTAAAAAAAGATAATTTAGGTTTTGTGGATTCAAAAACCACACCTGATTCAAAAGGATATACAGTAGAAAAAATTCATAATATTCCTTTTTTTCAAAGAGATATTTTTCTTGACAATAGACAAAATCCTCCATATATAAGAAATCAACTTAAAAAAGCAATAAAAATTGCAAAAAAAAGAGGATATGCCATAGCAATAGGACATCCGCACAAAACGACACTACAAACTATTAAAAATTCAAAAGACCTGTTAAATCAGGTTGATGTAATTACAATTGATGAGCTTGCAAAATATGCAAAAAATTAATATTAATAATTTCGAACTTTTTTATAAGGGAGATTTATCTCTTCTTGAAAAACCGAAAATTGCTATTGTCGGCAGTAGAAAAGCCAGCAAATATACAAAAGAACTTACTTATCTGCTTGCTAAAAAACTCTCTAAAAAATATATAATTATAAGCGGGGGTGCCCTTGGAGTAGATACAGAGGCTCATAAAGGAGCATATCCAAATACTATTTTTGTATCGCCATCATCTTTGGATATAATCTATCCAAAATCCAATGAAAATCTTATCAAGAATATTTATAATAATGCATTGGCTCTAAGTGAATATAATAAAAATTACAGACCTTATAAATATACATTTTTACAAAGAAACAGAATTATAGTAGCTTTAAGTGATTTTGTAATAATTGCTGAGGCTGATAAAAAAAGTGGTAGTATGAGAAGTTTTGAATGGGCAAAAGAATACGGCAAAAAAGTATATGTCCTGCCTCACAGAATAAATGAAAGTTCCGGTACAAGATATCTTGCAAATACAAACCAGGCCGAAGTTATATGGGATATTAATGAATTTTGCAAAAACTTAGGAATTGAAGAAAATCAAAAAATAATGAATTTAAATGATGCACTTAAAACTTACGGCTCCCAGCTTTATGAAATGGAGCTTGAAGGGAAAATAAGTATAAAAAATGGAAAAGTCTATTTTAATTAGGAATTTAAATGAAAAATACTAAAAATCCATCTACCCATTCACCCATTCACCCATCCGCTGATATTCTGTTTCATCCTTTTGAGCCAATAATTTTTAAAGATAGTGAAATTTTAATTTTAGGCACTTTTCCTTCCATTAAATCATTCGAAAATCAGTTTTATTACGGACATCCAAAAAATCAATTCTGGAAAATATTAAGCATCATTTTTAATGAAAATGAGCCCAAAACTATTAAGGAAAAAAAAGAATTTTTAAAAAAACATAAAATTGCTTTGTGGGATACAATATGCGAATGCACAAGAGAAAAAGGAAATTCAAGAGACGATAATTTAAAAGATATAAAACCTTGTCCCATTGAAAATTTACTTAAAAATTATCCAAATATAAAAAAAGTAGCTGTTACTTCAAGACTTGGAGAAAAAGTAATTAAAAAATATTTTAAAAACTCTCAATTTTCCATTTTACATTCTCCAATTTATTTATCAAGTCCAAGCCCGCTAAATGCAAGACTAAATTTACAACAAAAGGCTGAAAAATGGAAAAAATTGTTGCAATTGACGTAGGATTAAAAAGAATAGGTACTGCCTTTACGCCAAATGCCTCTGTTGTTGTACCGCTTCCGGCAATTATACGTAAAAATAGAAATCAGGCGGCGAGAGAAGTTGAAAACTTATTAAAAGAATACAAAGCCGATATTTTAGTAGTAGGACTTCCTGAGACAAATGAAGAAATGCAAAGAAGAA
>JALTBU010000087.1 GCA_027008345.1 Nautiliaceae bacterium
CCAGCTCAGTTGATAGAAGTTTATTACAAGTTGCATCGTAAAAGATTATTTTTTACTTTTGGAAGTTTAAGAGGATTGGATTTAGAAGCAATAGATGATGTAACGCTTGGAGATGATATTAAGGATACAGAAGAGTTTTTGAGAATAGTTTATCAAAAGGTAGGTTTAGAATACGAATTAAAGTATATATCTCATAAGTAGAAAAAAAGTATATTTAGAATATACAATATATACTTTTTTTATTTGACTTTTATATCTTATCTTAGTATAATTAATATACTATAAGACTTATAAATTAGGAGTTATATTATGGAAAAATCTACACTTAAAATATACAAAAAAGATAAAGAGATTTTGAAAGAGTTGCAAGAGTATATTTTTGATAAGTTTGGTATTAAAATGAGTATGGAAGATTTATTAAATCTTTTGGTATCGTCTAAGAGTGATTTGAAGAAATTGGCTATCAATAATCTTAAAAAGAGACTTGGTAAGTAGTAAGAGATACAATCCCGCCCAACGAGGCGGGGAGAAGATTAGGGGATAACTACTACTGATAACAAATTCTTTCCCCCGTATAGGGGAGGCTCAAACATATCAAATCAAAATTTTAGCTCCCGCAAGTTTGTCAAATACCCGCCACTGCGTGGGACTTTGTCCCCGCAGTGGGCGTGTTTTTAAAAAATTTTTTTTGATAAAACCTTAATTTTTTTATTTTTATATTTATTCAAAAAAAATTTTTTAAAAATGCGGAGCAGTATTTGACAAACTGAGGAAGCGTATTAAAATTTTGATTGTTTGAGCCTCCCAAGGGGGAAAGATAAGACCTTATATACTTATTACTTGATATAATAGAAATAAAGTGTGTCACTTTTGATTTTTTGTTTATTTTCTGTATAATTATGATGTATAAATTAAGGGAGTTTTTTATGAGCGTTAAGGATTTAAAGAGTTTTGAAACTAAAAGGGTAAATATTACTTTACCTTTAAGCACTTGGGAGAAAATAGGTAATTTTGCTAATAAAACAGGTTTAAGTAGAAGTGAGGTTATTAGAAATTTTGTAGAGATGTTTGACAAATGCTATGAAGGTGCTTTAAATGTTATACAAAATTATGATGGCGAAGAAAGTGGATTAACATTAGATGATTATCTTAGGGAGAATGGTTATGGATTTCTTGTTGATGGTAAATGTAAGTGATTTAGTTAATGGTTGTTTGCCCCAAGGGGGCTTGTTAGGTTGTTTGAGTCGTCCGAATTTCATAAGAAGGTCGTCCGATGAGTAATTATACTAAAAAAACTTCATTAAGTGAAGAGTTATTAACTTCTACTCAGATTGACTTCATTAGAAAAGTTCATAAGCGTTACTTTAAAACAGATATCAAAAAAAGAGATTTATACTTTGTTTGGGATAGAATACCTGATAATTTGAAGATAGATGGTAGAGTATTCAAAACGATTAAACATTATGAAGATATAAGAAAGAGAGTTTTAGAGTGCGGTTCTTTCACAGAATATAAAGCGTCTACCAATGATGATAGAATAAAGTTGGTTAGAGCTAACTTTTGTAAGAAAGATAAAATCTGTATGGCTTGTGCGGTTGGTAGGGCTTATAATCAGCAGAGGAGATTTATGCAGTCGTTAGAGGTTTTTCCTTATGAGAATGGAGAAGATTTATTAAGTAAGCATTGGTATTATATTGTTACTCCTGTTCGTCATTCTATTAGTGAGAGTTTAGAGGTTGTTTATGATAGGGTGGATAGATTAAGAAAATCTGTTTTGATGCAGATGAGAAATAGTAGGCGTAGAAATAGTAAAGGTTTTTGGTCTCAGTTCAAGGGTGGTATGGGTAGTGTTGAATTTACTTATACCAGTAATGGTTGGAATGTTCATATTAATTGGCTTGTGTATTCTGATAATAGAGTGCAATACAAAGAGGTAACAGATGGTAAGAAGAGTTGGTATCAAAATGATGATTTGGAGTGTTTTCTAAGGCGTTTTAATGAAAGTTATATACATTCTATCAATGAATTAGATTTTAGCAGTAGAGAGGCTATTAGGAAGAATTTATTGGAGGTTTTAAAGTATGCGTTGAAGTTTAGTAGTCTTAATCCAGCTCAGTTGATAGAAGTTTATTACAAGTTGCATCGTAAAAGATTATTTTTTACTTTTGGAAGTTTAAGAGGATTGGATTTAGAAGCAATAGATGATGTAACGCTTGGAGATGATATTAAGGATA
>JALTBU010000088.1 GCA_027008345.1 Nautiliaceae bacterium
GGAATTGAAATAAATGGAAATAATCCTTGGGATATTAAAGTTTTGGATAATAGAGCATATGAGAGAGTATTTAAATATGGAACTCTCGGATTTGGTGAAGCTTATATGGATAAATGGATAGAAATAGATGAACTTGAAGAATTTTTTTACAGAATTTTTACAAATCATGTAGAAGACAAATTATTCACTCCTATGATGCTGTTATACAAATTAAAATCAATGTTTTCTAATGATCCGTATGAAGTAGGAAAAGTTCATTATGATATCGGAAATGATTTATATGAAAAAATGCTTGATAAAAGAATGATTTACAGTTGTGCATACTGGAAAAAGTGTGGTGATTTGCCAGAGGCTAAAAATTTAGATGAAGCACAAGAACATAAACTTGAAATGATTTGTAGAAAATTAAAGTTGAAAGAAGGAGATACTGTTCTTGATATAGGATGTGGATGGGGTGGACTTTTAAAATATATGGCTGAAAAATATAAAATAAAAGGTGTTGGTGTTTCTGTATCAAAAGAACAGATAAAATATGCAAACGAGCATAAAGGAGATTTGGATTTGGAATTTAGACTTTGTGATTATAGAGATGTAAAAGAGAAATTTGATAAAGTTGTATCTGTTGGAATGTTTGAACATGTGGGATATAAACATTATAAAGAATTTATGAAAGTTGCAAACAGATGTCTAAAAGATGATGGACTTTTTTTACTTCATACAATTGGTTCTCTAAGAAGTGTGAAATCATGTGATCCTTGGATTAACAAATATATTTTTCCAAATTCCATGCTTCCTTCTATTAAACAAATTTCAGAAGCGGCAGAAGGGCAATTTGTAATAGAAGATATTCATAATATAGGATATGAATATTATCCAACGCTTATGAGTTGGTATAAAAATTTTGTAAATTCATGGGATGAATTAAAAGACAAATATGATGAAAGATTTTTTAGAATGTGGAAGTTTTATCTTTTGTCATCTGCGGCATTTTTTAAAGCAAGAATTAATCAGGTTTGGCAAATAGTGTTTTCTAAATATGGAGTTAAAGGGGGATATGTAAGACCTTGTTAACAATTCATTAACTCATTATTTATATAATTTCAAAAAAGGAGTTGTAATGCTTTTGAATGAAATGACGATTGATGAAAATAATATCGGATTTATACCATCTCTTGGTATCTCTTTTGAAATAAACGATACTGCAAAAAGAATAATTGAACTTATTAAAGAAGGGAAAAGTAAAGAAGATATTGTAAAAATAATTTCTGATGAATTTGATGTAAGTTGGGGTGAAGCTTATGCTGATGTAGAAGATTTTTTTATTAAACTTAAAGTTTATGGGCTTATATAATGAGAGTGGCAATAAGCGGACTTAATAACACAGATAACCCAGCTCCGGGAATTGGTGTAGCTAAAAGTTTAAAGGGGCATAATTTAATAGGTCTTAGTTATGATGCAAATGAGCCTGGAATTTATCAGGGAATTTTTGAAAAAATTTATCTTATGCCTTATCCTACCCTAGGGTATGAAGAGTTTAAGCAAAGAATTACTTATATTAAAGAAAAATCAAATATTGAAGTTGCAATTCCAACGCTTGATGCAGAACTTCCTCTTTATATTAAATATCAAGATGAAATTGATAAATTAGGAATAAAAACATATCTGCCAAGTATTGAATGTTTTGAAATGAGAGATAAAAGTAAGTTGCCTGAATTTAGTAAAAAACTTGGTGTAAAACATCCTAAAACTGTTCAAATAACATCTCTTGATGATTTAATTATTGCAACAAAAGAACTTGGATTTCCTATAATGGTGAAAGGAAATTATTATAAGGCTTATAAAGCATATAATCTTGATGAAGCGATTGAGTATTACTATAAAATTTCAAATGAGTGGGGATTCCCACTTTTAGCTCAGCAGGTAATAAGCGGGGTTGAAATAAATTACGTTGGACTTGGAGATGGAAAGGAATTGATTGGGGGAGTTGGAATTAAAAAACTTTCAACCACTGAACTTGGAAAAGTTTGGAGTGCTGTAAGCATCGATAATAAAGATCTTTTTGAAGTTAGTAAAAAATTCGTAGAAACAATTGGATGGAGAGGTGCATTTGAATTTGAAGCTATGAGTGATGGTAAGGATATTTATTTGATTGAAATTAATCCAAGATTTCCGGCTTGGGTTCATTTTGCCACAATGCTTGGAATTAATTTACCTGAAATGATGGTAAAACTTATAAATGGTGAAAAAGTAGAAAAAAAATATAATTATCCACTTGAAAAAATGTATATAAGATATGTAGAAGAAACTGTTGCAGATTTTAAAGATTTTACAACATTAATTAGTAAAAAAGAACTTTAAGGAGATAAAATGAGTAAAAAATATGAAAAACCGACAATAATAAAAGTTGATTTTACAATGGCGAGCAAATACGGCAGTCCTCTTAAAACACAAAAAATAAGAAGTGAAATAGATGGAGTTAGTGTAAGTGATTTAGTAAAAGAATTTGGCTCTCCTTTGTTTGTGTTTTCACAAAAAACAATTGAAAATAAATATAATGAATTTAAAGAAGCTTTTACTTCAAGATATCCTGATACTGAATTTTGGTGGAGTTATAAGACAAATTATTTAGATGCAATTTGTAAAATTTATCATAAACTTGGAAGTAAAGCTGAGGTTGTTAGTGAATTTGAATATGAAAAAGCAAGAAGTCTTGGAATTGAAGGAAAAGATATTATTTTTAATGGACCTTATAAACCAAAAGAGGCTTTGAAAAAAGCAGTAAAAGAAGGTGCTAAAATTCATATAGACCATTGGTATGAAATAAATGACCTTGAAGAAATTGCAGATGAGCTTGGAAGAGAAATTCCAGTGGCTATTAGATGTAATATGAATACAGGAGTTTATCCACAATGGAGTAGATTTGGATTTAATATAGATAATGGAGAAGCTTACGATGCGATTAAAAGAATTTATGAAGGTAAAAAGCTTTTCTTAACAGGGCTTCACTCTCATATTGGAACATTTATGTTAAGTGCTGCTGCTTATGGAGTTGAGACTAAAAAACTTATTGAACTTAAAAATAAAATTGAAGAAGATTTTGGATATGAAATTGAATATATAGATATTGGTGGTGGATTTGCTAGTAAAAATAGACTTAAAGGCGTTTATCAATCGCCAGAAGTGATAGTTCCAAGTGCTGATGAATATGCCGAAGCTGTGTCTAATGCCATTTTTGAAAATAATAAAGGGAAGTTGCCTAAACTTTATCTTGAAACAGGAAGAGCATTAATTGATGAAGCGGGATATTTGCTTACAAGTGTATGGGCGTCTAAAAGACTGCCTGATGGTAAAAAAAGCTATATTGTGGATGCAGGGGTAAATCTATTATATACTGCGTTTTGGTATAACTTTGATATTGCACTTGATAAAAGATATGAAGGACTTAATGAACCATCAATGATAAATGGTCCGCTTTGTATGAATATTGATGTAATTGCAGAAAATATTATGCTTCCACCTCTAAATAGAGGTAGTATTTTAAGTATCTGGCCGGTGGGGGCTTATAATTATACACAGTCAATGCAGTTTATCAGATACAGGCCAAGAGTTGTATTAATAGACAAAAATTCAACACCTCATCTTATAAGAGAGGCTGATGATTTGGAATATGTAAGAGAAAAAGAGATAATTCCTGAATATTTAAAGTAATAAAATGGATAAATTGAAAATTTTTTTCAAGCCTTATATTTCTATTTTATTTTTAAGAGATGTAAGAGCCGGATTTATTCTGTTTTTGCTCTCTTTTCTTCTTCCAAGTGTAGCGGTTTTAGGAATAGTGGCAATTGTTGCTACTATTGTATTTGCTGAAATTGCAGGAGTTAGAGAATATTATCTAAAATATGGATTTTATCTTTATAATTCTTTGCTTGTTGGAATGGGAGTTGGATATTTTTTTGATGTCAGTGTGCTTACAATCATATTGACATCAATTTTAGCAGTTTTTACTTTTTTAATATCATTTGGCTTAAACAGATTATTTATAGCATATTCACTTCCGATTCTCTCTTTCCCTTTTGCTTTTGTAAGTATGGTTTTTTATCTTGCAAGTTTGAAATACAATACATTAATTACTAATATTCTTCACAGGGCTCCTTTATTTGACATTAATATATTTTTTAGTTCTTTTTTTAAATCGATGGGGACTATACTTTTCCTTCCATATAATATTGCAGGGCTTATAATTTCTTTAATTATTTTGTTTTATTCAAGAATTTTGTTTTTTTTATCCGTCATAGGATTTTTAACTGGGATTTGGATTCATTCATTGTTTGTACCTTTTAATGAGGCTTTGAATTCATTTTATAATTTTAATTTTATTCTAATAGCTATGGCACTTGGAGGAGTTTTTTTAGTTCCTAATATAAAAAGCTATATTATTGCATTAATTGGAGTAATTTTAGCAGTTGTTTTGATTGATGCTTTTGAGGTTTTTTTTAATATTTATTCACTTCCTGTTTATACTCTTCCTTTTAATATAATAACAGTTTTGTTTATTTTACTTGCAAGTGTTGGTTACAGATATTTTAATTTTTCTATAAAAGGAACACCGGAAAAGTCGCTTGAATACTATCTTTCTAAGATTTACAGGTTTGGTGGGAACGAAATAAAAATAAATCTTCCTTTTTCTGGAAAATGGAGTGTTTATCAGGCATTTGATGATGAATGGACTCATAAAGGGGAATATAAGTATGCTTATGATTTTGTAATAAAAAAAGAGGGCAAAACTTACCAAAATGACGGTAAATTTTTAGAGGATTATTACGCTTATGGAGAATCTGTACTTGCACCTGTGAGTGGATATATAGTGGCATTAAGGGATGATTTGGAAGATAATTTTATAGGAAATGTTGATAGGATACATAATTGGGGAAATTATGTGATTATCAAAGATATAAGTGGTGCTTTTTATGTGGAGATTTCTCATTTAATGCAAAATTCAGTAAATGTAAAAATCGGTGATTATGTAGAAATGGGTCAGATTATAGGAAAATGCGGTAACAGTGGATATTCTCCTGAGCCTCATATTCATGTGCAAGTTCAAAGTTCTCCTTATTTAGGGGCTAAAACTCTTCCTTTTAAATTTATTGATTATATAAAAGGAAAAAGGCTTTATTATTATTCTCTTCCTAAAAAAGGAGAAGAAATTGAAGCAGTTATTATAGATAAAAGTTCTAAGTTAAGAATGAATTTTATTTTGGATGATGAGTTTATTTATGATGTATATGAAAATGACAAAAAGATAAATGAAGTCACATTTAAAGTCAAAATGAACGAAAAAGGGGAATTTTATTTTACAGACGGTGAAAATAAATTATATTTTTATCTTGATATGAAAATGTTTTATTTTTATGAGTATGATGGAATTGAGAGTTATTTAAAAGAGCTTTTTAAACTTTCCCCAAGAATTCCATTAAGTAATAAAAATGTAATATATACTGATTATTTACCATTGAATATTATTTTAAAAGGGATTAAAAAATATTTGACTGAATTTTTGCTTCCATTTAATTATAATATTTTTAACAGGCCTATTTTTTATGAAAAAAAACCTTTAGAAGTTTCATGTGATTATGGTAAAGTTACTTTTTCTTTTTATGAAAAAGGTTATAAAACAATAGAATTTAAAAATAAAAAACTTATATTAAGGAATGAAAAATGAAAAAATTTATATTGTTTTTGGCGGTTATTGTGTTTGCATTTTCAAATAAACAAATTCAAAATTTATATTATAAGTCTTATAATTATGAAAAAATGGGTGATTATAAGGATGCTATTAAAGTATTAATTCCTCTATATGATAAATATCCAAATGGGTATACTATTAATCTCAGACTAGGATGGCTTTTTTATTTAAATAAAAATTATAAAAATGCACTTAAACATTATCAAAAAGCATCTTTGATTTTACCTTATTCAGTAGAACCAAAACTTGGTCTTATGAGAGTTTATCTGGCTATGGAAGATTATAAAAATGCTTTAAAAATAGGGAATTCTTTATTAAGAGAAGATTATTATAATTACTATGGTAATTATTATGAAATGTTGGCTTTAAAAGGACTTAAAGATTATAAAAATGCTTTAAATATTGTAAATAAGATGCTTGCTTTATATCCTACTTCTGTTTTATTTTTAAATGAATTAGGAGAAATTTATTATATTGAGGATAAAAAAGATATTGCTAAACAGATTTTTGAAAATGTGTTAATATTAGACCCAAATAATATTACAGCAATGAAATATATTAAAAAGTAAAAGGAGATAAAATGAAAAAATTATTAACTGCGGTTTTACTTACAGGTATTGGTTTTGCGGCAAATGTTAATATTGTGCCTTATGGAGGATTTATTGATTATTCAAAATATACTATTAAAGATAAAGCATATGATGGCGGTGTTTATGTCGGATATTTTAATTTACCTTATAAATTCGAGATTGATGGAGAATTTTTACAGCTAAAATATAAAGATACAACTCCTGATTATTATGAAAGAGACTTAACTTTCATAGGAAGTTATTTTGTATGTAATAATTATAAAATTAAACTTGGTATCAGAAATATGTTTATCGATCAAAAAAACAATAGTGATGATTATGATAAAACATTTATTGCTGGTCTTTTGTATTATAAATATCTGAAATATAATATGGGATTTGATTATTATTATACAAGCTATGACAATTTTCATGTAAGTCAAATTACACCTAAATTCGGGTTTTATTTTGGGAATTATTATTCAGATGAAGGATCATTTTATTTTGGTGCCGATATAAACATTATAAAAATATCTGATAAATATATTGCAGATACAAAAGATGATACATATGTAAACAGCGATATTTCACTTTCAAATTTTAAAGGCCCTTGGAAAACGACACTTAAAGCTTCTCTTGGTAAAAATACATATAAAGTGGCAAAAGGTGGATTTGTAGTTTATAATTTAGGAGAAGAGTATCATTATACTTTCGGAATAGATATAAATTATAAACTGAATAAAAAGAGCGCTTTAACAATTGGTTATTCAAGAAGCAGATTTGATGAAAACAATCAAAAAGCATATTCAAACGTATATACAGCAAGTGTTTCATATAGTTTTTAATGCGTGGGTTTATACTTCATACAGTAAAAGTCAGAGATGAAGATCTTATTGTAAGGATATTGACTGAAAATGAAGTTTTAACACTTTATAGATTTTATGGTGCAAGACATTCATATATAAATGTGGGGTATCATATTGATTTTGTTATAGAAGAATCTCCAAAAACTACTATAAAAAGACTAAGAAACGTAACACAACTTCCTTTTTCTTTTCTTTTTGATTTACAGAAAATGCTTGATTTTAAAATTTTTATAAATCTTCTTAACAAGCATTTGAGTGATGTTTCTAAGATTAATAATTTTTATTATAATTTATTGATTGAAATTACTGAGAAAATGAAAAACAGGGATTCAAAAAGACTTTTGATTGAAAGTTATATAAAACTGTTGCAAAAAGAAGGAAGGCTTCATAAAGAATTTGAATGTTTTTTGTGCGAACGTAAAATTGAAAATAAAGTGGCACTTGCAAGAGCTTTTTTACCGGCTCATGAAAAATGTATTTATGAACAAGGATTTGAAAAAGAAAAAATAAAAGATTTGTTTGAAAATCACAAAACACTACTTTTTAATGATGAAGAGATAGAAAGACTTTGGAAAATATTGAATTTAGGATTTTGAATGGGTGAATGAGTGGATGGGTGGATGGGTGTATGGACAAGAAAATTAAAATGGAGAAGAGAAAATGAAAGTTTTGATAGTCGGTGCCGGAATTGTAGGAATGACACTTGCATATGAATGGCAAAAAAGAAATCCTGATGATGAAATAGTGATTATTGATAAAGAACCTCATGAGGCATTTCATGCGAGCGGTAAAAACAGCGGAATTTTACATGCCGGATTTTATTATAATACAGATTCTTTAAAAGCTAAACTTACTGCTGATGGTAACAGGTTAATGAAAAGATTCTGTAATGAAAAAAATATAAATATCAATGAAACCGGTAAACTTGTGGTGGCAAAAAATGAAGAAGAAGTTAAAACTTTAAAAGAACTTGAAAGAAGAAGTCAGGCAAATAATGCCGGGGCTTATTTAATAACAGAGGAAGAAGCAAAAAAAATTGACCCGAATGCCAAAACATATAAATATGCCCTTTATTCTCCAAATACCGCTTCTGTAAATCCAAGAGAAGTTTGCAGTATTTTAAGAAAAGATTTGGAAAATAAAGGTGTGAAATTTGTTTTTAATATGCATTTTGAAAAATATAAAGAGAGTTATGATTTTTTAATAAACGCCGCAGGGCTTTATGCTGATAAAATTGCGCATAAATTTGGATCGGGGCTTGATTATGAAGTAATTCCTTTTAAGGGGCTTTATTTAAAATATCTCGGAGATGATAAAATAAAAACTCAAATCTATCCGGTTCCAAATATCAAAAATCCGTTTTTAGGGGTTCATTTTACATTGATGGCGGACAATACCATAAAAATAGGACCAACAGCAATCCCCGCATTTTGGAGGGAAAATTATACAGGATTTGAGAGGTTTAATTTTAAAGAAATGATTGAAATTTTAGGTATTGAAGCAAAAATGTTTTTTAAACATAAATGGTTTAGGGATTTGGCTTTTTATGAAATGAGATATTATCTTCCTAAAAATCTGATAAATGAAGCCAAAAAACTTGTATATAAATTAAATGGGGATTTTAAACCTTATCCTCCGGGAATAAGAGCCCAGCTTGTCGATAAAAGAGATTTTAGTCTGGTTATGGATTTTCTTGTTGAGCATAAAAAAAATCAAATTCATATTCTAAATGCTGTATCACCGGCTTTTACTGCGAGTTTTGCATTTGCTGGGTATGTGTTAGATGAGTGTGTAGGTGAATGAGGGGATGGATTGATGTGTGGATGGGTTAATAAAGATAGAATGGATGCATAATTAATATAAAGGAAATCGATGACGGCTGTAATGGTTAAAGACGGACAAATAAGCGGATATCCAAGTGATCTGTTAATAGATGGTGAAATTATAAAAAGTTACAATTTAGAGTTTGAGCTTTTGGCAAAAAATGTTAATATTCTAATTGGAAAACATCTTGATAGTATTCTTATTAAAAAGCTGAGAGATAACGGTATTACATTTTTAAAAATAAATTCACTAGATGAGCTTGAAAGTTTGGATTTAAATATTGAATTTCCGCCTGAATTTAAGAATAAAAGAGGCTGGAAATGTGGAAAAAAAGGATTTTAAATGGAAAAATTAAACAAAGCGATTGAAAAAATAAAAAAATCGAAAGATTTAGATGATGTGGAAAAAGCAACAGTAATTGAGCATTTAAAAGAGTGGTATAATGAAAAAAAATCGATAGCTTTTTTGGAAGAAAAAATCGAAGAATGGTGGGATAAAATATTACCGATTTTAAATGAAGCTGGATTGATTTAGTTTGTTTGGAGGAAAAGGATGATAAAAAAAGGGGGAATATTTTTACTTTTTTTCATTTTGCTAAAAGCCGAATATGCAGTTGTTTTATCTTCTAATGACTATCAAAAATTACATAATATGGGTGTAGTTTGCGCTAAACAAAAAAATGAGCATTATATATGCTATAAAAGCGATGATAAATTTCAATTAAAAAGATTTTCAAATTTTGCCAAACAAAATGGTGTCAATGCGAAAATAGTAAATATTTTAAATAAAAATTTAATAAATATTTACAGCATTCAGATACTCTCCACAAAAAATAAAAAACGAGCTGAAAAATATTTTCAAAAATATAAAAAATATCCTTATGCAAGAATTGAAAAAATAGGTCCTTATTATACTATTCGTATTGGTGCTTCAAAAAACAGACAGGATTTAAAAGAATTATTAAAAAAAATAAATAAAAAAAATGCTTTTATCAGAAAAGCTGATATAAAATTAAACAGGATTATAGATTCAACTTTTATGTTTGAAACAAAAAATTTAAAAAAATTTTTTATTCAAAAACATATAAATGAACAAAATTTAGCTGTTATTAATGAAAAAAACAAAAAATTTACTGTTTCTGGTAAAACACCTTTAAATATAAGTGTTGATTATTTTAAAAATTTACAAAAAGCAGGAAATTTAAAAAAATCCTGCGAAGTTTATACTGTTTTGTCTTTGGTAAAAAAAGAAGCTAAATATGAAAAACTTAAAAATGATACATGTTATAGATACCATATAAAGAATCTAAAAAAATTACATTCTGATTTTGATAAAATGGATGAATTAATAAATGCAATGAAATATAAAAAAACTAATAATGATATTCTTTTGCTTAATTATTATAAAGCTAAAACTTTTCAAACGGTGGATGTGGTTTTTTTAGATTCTCTAAATCCTTTAAAATTAACTAAAAATCAGTATGGAATATTTTTAAAAACACTTCTTTATTCGGGAGAAATTTTAAAAATCAATTATTTTTGTAAGAAAAAAAAGTCTCCTCTTTGTCAGGATATAAAGAATTTTTTTTATAATAAAAAACCGAATGACAAAGATATACTTGCCTTATATATTTTTGTAAAAAAAATTGAAAATAATATTAATGCAGGAAATTTTCAAAAAGCAAATGAATATATACAAATGCTTTATAATATAAATAAAAATAGTTTATTAGCCAAAATTTACAATTTTCAACTGAATGTTAAAAAGAAAAATTTTAAAAAGGCAGATAAAATTTTAAGTGAAATAACATCTTCTTCTGCAAAAGATTTTTATTATTTATCAGATATTATTGAGAATGCCCGTAAAATTGAAAAAATTATTAGAATTGATAATTATCTTAAAAACAATGATTTAATAAATGCTCAAAAAGAAATAATCCCTTTAATACGTAAATACCCGGATGATTTTGAAGTAAATATTTTAGCTGGGGATGTTTTTGATAGATTAAAGTCTTATATGGCAAATTTTTATTATCATAAAGCATATTTGAAAAATAAAAAAAGATTTTTTTATCATTTATTAAAAATAGGCAATTACAAAAGACTTAAAAATTATATAAATAACGATTTAAAGCAATATCCTGAAATTCTTTCAATAATATATTTTCATAAAGCAAAAAAATGCTTGGCTAAACATAAAATTAAATATGCTCTTAGATATGCATTGCAATCATATAATCTGTCACCTTCTATGAAAAATTCAATCCTTCTTGGTAAGATTTATTATTCTTTGAAAGATTATAAAAATTGTGTTAAATATCTTGAAGGTTTTGCAAATAATGATTATTTAAAATATTATCTTGGATATAGTTATTTTAAATTAGGAGATAAAGAGGAAGCCGAAAAATATTTATCTATGATATTGAATACTAAAAATGAAGATCTCCAAAGTAAATTGATTTCCGTTTATTTAAAAATGGGGAAAAAAGATAAAGTTAAAGAACTTTTAAAATCTTTTTAGTTTATTTTATAATAACGGTTTTTATTTCCGTCATCTCTTCAATTGCATATTTAGGACCTTCCCTTCCTATACCTGAGAGTTTAATTCCTCCATAAGGCTGGATGTCAAATCTAAGTGTCGGAATGTCGTTTATAATAACCCCTCCTGCTTCAAAATCATCAATTGCTTTTCTTGTAAGATCGACTCTGTTTGTAAAAATTGAATATTGAAGTCCGTAAGGAGAATTATTCATTTTTTCAACAGCTTCTTCATATCCGCTAACTTTGACTAAACTTACAATCGGAGCAAATACCTCTTCGCATACTATTTTCATATCATCAGTTACATCAGCTAAGATTGTAGGTTCAAGTATGTTTCCTTCTCTTTTCCCACCTGCGATTATTCTTGCACCTTCTTTAATGGCACTTTGAATCCAGCTTTCAGCCCTGATTGCAGAATCTTCATTGATTAACGGTCCCATAAAAGTATCTTCTTCAAAAGGATTTCCAACTTTTAATTTTGAAGATTCCTCTCCTAGTTTAGCTGCAAACTCTTCATAAATTTTTTCATCTACATATATTCTTTGAAGAGATATACAAACCTGTCCGCTGTTTGCAAAGGCTCCTATTGCACACCTTTGAGCAGCCAAATCCAAATCTGCACTAGCTTCTACAAAAGTTGCAGCATTGCCTCCAAGTTCTAGGGCTACTTTTTTAATTCCTGCATTTTGTGTAATTATTTTTCCAACAGGAACGCTTCCTGTAAAACTGATAACTCTTGGTATAGGGCTTTTAACAAGAGTACTTCCTACATCAGCATCACCATAAACTACACTTAAAGCATCTGGAATTGCATATTCGCTTTCAATAAAGAGTTTTGCAAAGGCGTATGCCGTATAAGGAGCTTCCGGAGTTGGTTTAAGCACAACACTGTTTCCTGCAATTAAAGCAGGGGCTATTTTATGTGCTACAAGATTTAGAGGAAAATTAAAAGGTGTTATTGCCACTACTACACCTGCTGGGACTCTTTTATAAAAACTAACTGTCTTAGCCCCGCTTTTTGTAGCATCAGTCGGAATTGTTTCACCTAAAATATGATAGCCTTCCGCCGCACATATTTTAAGATTTTCTATACATCTTTGAACTTCAATTTTTGCCTGAGATATTGGCTTAGCAACTTCAAGTGTGATATATTTTGCAAATTCATCTTTTTTTTCTTCAAGTTTTTTTGCCACATCTTCAATCCAGGCTATTCTTTGATGAAGAGGTGAATTTTTTGTTTTATTAAATGCTTTTTTTGCTGTGTTTAGGGCGTCAACTGCGTCTTCTGGAGTGCATTTTACATATTTTGTTTCAGCTTTTTTTGTGTAAGGATTTATTACCTCAATTAGTTCTCCGTCAAATTCTTGATTTCCTATTAATTTTTTTGCAATTAATTCTTCTTTTTTTTGAGTATTGAAGATTTTTGATAAAAATCCCATCTTTTTCTCCTTAAATAATAACTATTAGTAATGATAACAAATTTTTGATAGAATTTCGTAAAAACCTTAAAGGAAAAAAATGAATGAAGCAAAATATATTTGGATGGACGGTAATTTTGTTCCTTGGAATGAGGCAAAAGTTCATGTTTTAACACATACTCTTCATTACGGAAACGGTGCATTTGAAGGGACAAGAGCTTATCAAACAGAAGACGGACTTGCAATTTTCAGACTTCAAGATCATACAAAAAGACTTATGAATTCCGCAAAAATATTAAAACTTGATGTGCCTTTTACTCAGGAAGAGTTAGAAGAAGCACAAATTGAACTTCTTAGAAAAAATGAATTTAAAGAAAATGTATATATAAGACCTCTTATCTATTTAGGATATGGGAAAATGGGACTTTATCATATAGGAGCTCCTGTACATGTAAGTATTGCCGCATGGGAGTGGGGTGCATACCTTGGAGAAGAAGGGCTTGAAAAAGGTATTAGGGTAAAAATTTCTTCAATTACAAGAAATCCTGTTAAATCAACATTTGGAAAAGCAAAAGCGGTTGCGAATTATCTAAATTCCCAAATGGCAAAATATGAAGCAATTGAGTGCGGATATGAAGAAGCGTTGATGCTTGATGATGAAGGTTTTGTGGCAGAAGGAAGTGGGGAATGTTTCTTTATAGTTAGAGACGGGGTATTAATAACACCTCCAAATGATAATTCACTTGAATCAATCACACAGGCAACTGTGCTTGAACTTGCAAAAGAGAGAGATATTCCAATTGAGAGAAGAAGAATTACAAGAGATGAGGTTTATATTGCCGATGAAGCGTTCTTTACAGGAACTGCTGCTGAGATTACACCTGTTAGAGAGGTTGACGGAAGAATTATAGGTGATGGTAAAAGAGGAGAAATAACAAAAGAACTTCAAGATGCATATTTCGATGTTGTTTATGGAAGAGACAAATCTTATAAACATTATTTAACATATATTTAATTAAACTCGGATAGAGTAATATAAAAAAGGATTTTAATGCCGGCAGATTTAAACGGATGGAATAATAAAAACAGTAATAATGACAATAAATTCGAACCTCCGAAGTTCGAACCTCCAAAATTTTTAAAAAGCGGAAGTACCGGAATAATAATTGCGGGGGTTTTAATATTTCTTTTAATACTTTTTAAGCCTTGGGTTGTAATTAATGAAGGTGAAGTCGGAATACTCTCAACAACAGGTAAATTTTCAAAAGAGCCACTCAAACCTGGAATGCATTTTTATTTGCCTTTAATACAAAAAGTAATTATTGTAGATACAAAAGTTCATATGATAACTTATAAACGCTCTCCCGAAGTAGGTTCAATGCCTGACAGATACAGAACCATAAGAATTTATCCGGCGATTAATGTGCTTGATGCAAGAGGACTTCCTATTCAGGTGGAACTTTCAGTAAGTTACAGACTTGACCCGGACAAAGCCGCATATGTAATCAAAACGTATGGTCTTAACTGGGAAGATAAAATAATAAATCCAATTGTCAGGGATGTGGTAAGAAATGTAATAGGTAAATATCCTGCGGAGGAAATACCTGTAAAAAGAAACGAAATTGCGGCTAAAATAGAAAATTCGATAAGAACTGAGCTTAAAAAAATACCAAATCAGCCGGTAATATTTGAAAGTTTCCAGCTAAGAGATATAGTTTTACCTGAAAATATAAAAAGACAGATTGAAAGAGTTCAGATTGCAAAACAAGAAGCCGAAAGAGCAAAATATGAAGTTTTAAGAGCACAGCAAGAAGCTCAAAAAGAAGCGGCAATAGCTCAGGGTAAAGCCAATGCGGCGAAAATTGAAGCACAGGGTAAAGCTGAAGCTAAACTTATTGAGGCACAGGCACAAGCAAAAGCAAATGAACTTATTTCAAAATCATTAACAACAGAGCTTTTAAAACTTAAACAGATTGAAGTTCAGGGTAAATTCAATGAAGCCCTTAAACAAAATCCAAATGCTAAAATTTTCTTAATGCCGGGCGGTGTTACTCCAAATATCTGGATGAATGTCGATAATGAAAAAAAGGCAATATCAGCAAATGGAAAGTAAAAAAATGAATACGAAAATAGATTTTGAAAAAAACGATGGTTTAATTCCGGTTATTGTTCAGGATATTGATACAAACGAAGTATTGATGCTTGCATATATGAATGAGGAGGCTCTTCAAAAAACATTAGATACAGGATATGCCCATTATTTTTCAAGAAGTAGAAATAAGCTTTGGAAAAAAGGTGAGAGCAGCGGGAATATCCAGGAAGTAAAGGATATTTTAATAGATTGTGACAATGATACAATTTTATTAAAAGTAAAACAAAACGGGCCTGCTTGTCATACAGGCAGAAAATCCTGCTTTTTTACAAATCTAAAAACAAATGAAATCACTATGGACAAAGAAGAAGAAATAGAGTATAATTTCGTAGATAAGCTTTATCATACTCTGCTTGAGAGGAAAAATGCAAATCCTGAGACTTCATATGTTTCTTCGCTTTATCATAAAGGTGAAAATTCTTTTCTGAAAAAAATAGCTGAAGAAGCCGCGGAGTTTTGTTTTGCCGTTAAAGATAATGATAAAAAAGAGATTATATATGAAGCAGCAGACCTTGCTTTTCATACTCTTATAGCCTTGGCGTATAAAAACATTCATCCAGAGGCTGTTTTAGAAGAGTTAAAAAGAAGAGAGGGTATAAGCGGTATAGAGGAAAAGAGGAATAGGAAAAAGAAATGAGGATTCCCTATTTCACTATTCTACACTGGCTGGACATTGCCTTTTTTTTAATTTTATTTATATTTTTAACAATTCTCTCTGTAAAAGCTGCAAAAAACAGTGTAAAACTTCTTTTGAGTATGATATTTGCTTCTTTTTTAGTTACATCTTTTGGTGCGGTTTTGGGACTTATTATTTTAGAAAAGTACACAAAAAAAGCCGAACTGCTTGATGTAGAACAAAGAAGGGTGCTTATCAACGAAACATTAGTTTTAAAAGGTAAAGTTAAAAATATAGGTAAATTTAAAATTAATTATTGTAAGCTTGATATTAAGCTTGTAAATAACGGATGGGGCGGAGGTTTTACAAAAGGAACCTTTTTTAAACCTGGAGGTCTCAATCTTTTTGGAAGCAAGGAAGAGAAGAAAAAAAGACCAAACACCATAGTTGCCACAAGATATATAATCACAGATGGACTTAGACCAGGTGAAATTAAATTTTTTACGGCAATTATTCCTTATCCTCCATACTTTAAAAATACTTACCTAAATTATAAACTTTACTGTCATTAACAAAATAAAAAATAATTTAAACAACAAAAGGAAATTAATGAATTTTAACGAATTTAATTTAAAAAAAGAGATATTAAAAAGATTAGAAGAAATTGGTTTTGAAAAACCATCACCAATACAAGAAAAAGCTATACCTGTAATACTGGAAGGAAGAGATGTAGTGGCTCAAGCTCAGACAGGTACAGGTAAAACTGCGGCATTTGGTTTGCCGATTCTCAGTAAAATGCAAAAAGGTGAAAAAGCGCTTGTAATTACACCTACCCGTGAACTTGCTATTCAGGTCAGTGAAGAGATTTTCAGATTTGGAAAATATCTTGGAATCCATACCGCTACTGTATATGGTGGAAGCTCTTATGCAAGACAAATCAAACATATAGAAAATTCTGAATTTATAGTTGCGACTCCTGGAAGACTACTTGATTTACTAAAAAGCGGAAGAATAGATATTGCGCCTAAATATGTTATTTTAGATGAAGCGGATGAAATGCTCGATATGGGATTTTTGGATGATATTAAAGAAATATTCAAATTTGTACCAAATGACAGACAGACACTACTTTTCAGTGCTACTATGCCAGCACCTATAAAAGAACTTGCAAAAACAATTCTTAAAAACCCTGAATTTATTACTATTACTAAAAAACAGGTGACAAATGAAAATATTAAAGAATACTTTTATGTAATTGATGAGAATGAGAGAAAAGATGCACTAATAAGACTTATTGATTATAAAAATCCAAGCAAATCAATCGTGTTTTGTAGAACTAAAAAAGATGTTGATGATATAGCCGACTTTTTAAGCGGTGCCGGGTTTGATGCAAAAGGACTTCATGGAGATATGGACCAAAGAAGAAGGGAAGAAGTTATAAGAGGATTTAAAAATGATAAAATAGAAATCCTTGTAGCAACTGATGTAGCCGCAAGAGGTCTTGATGTAAATAATGTGACTCATGTATTTAATTATCACTTGCCGCTTGATCCTGAAAGTTATGTACATAGAATCGGAAGAACCGGAAGAGCCGGGAAAGAGGGTATGGCAATTTCACTTGTTACACCTCATGAATTCAGAGCCCTTAGCAGGATTCAAAAAATATCAAAAATAGTTCTTAAAGAAATTCCAACTCTTGAAGATGTAAAAAGCAGTGAAATTCAAAAAATTATTGAAAAACTTGCAAGCATTGATCCAAACAAAAAAGCTATTGAAATAGTTGAAGAGCTTCAAAATGAATATGATTTGCTTACAATTGCAACAAAATTTGCCCATATGCTATTTAACAAAGAAGCAGATGGCAAGGAGAGAATTGGTAAATCGATAAATGAAGCAAAAAGACTTATTGAAAGAAGCAAAAATCAAGGCGACAGAGGCGGCAGAAATAACAGAGGTAGAAGATATTCAGGAAACAGAAACAGCAGAAACAATAGAAGAGGGAGAAGATAACTCCTTTATTTTTTTAAAACATGATTATCAAGTACAACACAGCTGAAAAGCCCTTCAAAGACTTTTACATCATTTAAAGTTCCTGTAACTTTTACTTCAACTTTTCTTTTTTCTTTCATTATTATTTCACCTTCAAATTCAACTTTGTCACCAACTTTTACAGGTGCCATAAATTCACAGTTTGTAGCTTTTACAAGCACAACATAAGGCTCATTTACCGTAGCCATTGCGCAAAAATCGGCAGCTCCAAATGTAAATCCGCCATGAACCAGACCTTCTTCATCAACAGCCATATCAGGTGTTGTTTCAAGTAATACTTTTGCCCCTTCTTCTGTTATTTCTATTAATCTTCCAAATTTTGGATTAAATTTAAGATGTGTTTTAAGCTCAATTTTTTCTTCCATTTATTCTCCTATAAGTTTTTTAATTATTTTATCTAAATCTTTTTGAATAAATAAAGGATTGAATTTTTTCATAAAAGGATGTGATATTTCAAAATAACTTTCATCAAACAAATTAACCGCCCATAAATAATCTGTTTTTTGACTTTCTAAAAAATATTTATTTAATAAAAAATCGTTTATCATTCCAAGTTTTGAGCCAATAACTAAAAACAGCTTTGCATTAAAAAATTTTGCCAATTCCCACATCTCAATTACTTGAAACTCAGAACTTTGAACTTCAAACTTTGAACTTTTATCACTCTCCACTTTCCACTCTTCACTCTCCATTTTTATGGGCACTCTTATTCCCCCGGCTCCTTCAATAAGCAGAATATCACAAAGAGGTTTTATTTTGTTATAAGATATTTCGATTTTTCTAAAATCTGCAATTCCTGCAACATAAGGTGCAGCAGGAAGTGTAAACTGAATTGGGACAATATCATTTAATGTTAATGAACTTAAAGCAGGATTATATTTTTTGGCTTTTTCAAAAAGTTTTTTTCCATCAGCAGGATATTCTATAACTCCTGTTTCAATGGGTTTCATTACCCCGACTCTGTAACCAGCTTCACTGAATTTTTCAATTAATTTTAAAGTAGTGTAAGTTTTTCCGCATTCAGTATTGTTTGCACTTATAAATATATTCATTTTACATTCTCCATTATTAATTTGCATTTATTATGTAGCTTTTATATCCGTTAATAGAGTGAAAAACAATCTTTTTATATCTGTATGCGTATGCTTTTATAAGTCTTTTTTGAATAATTGGCATAATTGAGGGCATAAACCAGGCGTCATTGCTAAGTGCAATTATATAATGAGGTTTAAGTTTATATACATCTTCAAGTGTTGCTTCATAGCATATTGCATTTATAAATTTATATTTTTTAATGGTGAAAATTCCAAAATTTTTTGATGTCTTATAATCGCTAGCACCTCCAAAAAAAATTTTGTTAATTTCTTTTTGGAAAAATGGAAGTGGGATATATTCGCCAAACGGCACTAAAATATGTTTGTCAAGAATTTTTACTTGACCATTTTCAAAAATATACGTGGAATTATAAAAGTTTTTATCTTTGTAATGAAGGGCACCGGTTACAATAGTAATTTTAAATGAGAGTTTCAAAAGTCTTTGCATTAAATCGGTATGGAGGTTTAAAAACAGAGGAAATGCACTCTCAGGTAAAATTACAACATCGTTTTTTTCTTTTATTGCTGTATTTATTATTTTAAAATTATTGTTTATTTCAATAGGGATATAATCTTTTTGCCATTTTTTGTTTTGTGCTACATTAGTAAAAGCAACTTTTATTTTTAGTTTTGGCATATTAATATGCGGTTTTTGATAAAAATACAAAAATATTGAAATTGATAAAAGTAAAAGCGAGATTATTTTGTTATTTTTTAATAAATACACACCTGTAAAAAAGAGTAATATTGCTAATTTACTAAGACCGAAATATGTATCTGTAAGAAAAATTTCAGGTTTAAACCAGTCAAATGTAAAAGGACGGATATAATCAAATCCGAATGTTAAAAATAAAATCCACAATATAATGGAGAATGGAAAATGGAGAATGGAAAATTTAAATATATTGAAAATTTTATTTAATACAAAAAAAATCAGTCCGTAGCCGATTCCAATTAATATTATTACAAATGGTATAAGCCAAGTTAAATTATAATATCTAAAACTAAGTCCTATCCAGTAAAAAAGAAAAATACCAAGGAAAAAACCTGTTTGAAAATATGAATGTTTAGAATGAAAAAACAAAAAAAAGCCTAAAATTACAAAAAAAGTATTAAGAAAAATTAATTCAAAATTAAAATATTCCAAATATAAAGGAATTGATAAAATAATTGCTACAATTAATGAATTTGTGTTAAAATATCGTCTAAAAAAGGATTGAAATGAATTTTTTATATGCAGCTGAAGGTGCTCAGGGACAACCAAGTATTCTTGCGTCATTATTACCTCTTATTATTTTATTTGTGATTTTTTATTTGCTTGTAATTTTACCACAACAAAAACAGGCAAAAAAACACAAAGCAATGATTGAAAGTTTAAAAAAAGGTGATAAAATTGTCACAACAGGCGGAATTATAGGAGAAGTTGTAAGAAATGAACCTGATAATTTAGTTGTTAGAATCTCAAAAGATGTGGAAGTGAGAGTTGATAAATCGGCGGTAGCAAGAAAGCTAAATGATGAAAAAGCTTAATTACAGACTTGTAATTTTTATACTTGCTACAATTTTCGGAATAGCTTTTACTATTCCGTCATTCCTTGGTAAAAACCCAAAAGTTAATTTAGGACTTGATTTGCAAGGTGGAATGTATTTAGTTTTAGGAGTTAAAGGTGATGAAGCAGTAAAAAATAAAATTAAAACAATGGCTTCTACAATTAAATATATTTCTCAAAAAAAAGAACTTTTTATTGATAAATTAAAGGTGGATAACAATAAACTTTCATTTGAGCTTATAGATAAAGACGATGCACCAAAAATGGACGAAGAATTAAAGCAGTTTAAAGGTGTGAAAATTACAAAAAAACCAGAAAATGGAAGTATTGTTTATGAAATTTCTTTAACTCCAAAAGCTATACAGCAGACAAAAGAAGATGCTTTAAAACAGGCTATTCAGACAATAAGAAGCAGACTTGATGCTTTTGGTCTGGCAGAACCGAGTGTTACTCAACAGGGCAAAGATAAAATTGTAGTGGAACTTCCAGGAATTAAAACTGAAAAAGAGAAAAGAAATATTAAAAAACTTATCTCATCTGCTGCACATCTCGAACTTTATCTTGTAGATGACGAACATAAAGTTACTAATCCTTCTGACGCAGCAAAATACGGTGATATTATGCTTCCTGATAAAAACAATCCAAAAAGAATGTGGCTACTTAAAACTCCACCGGTGCTTGATGGAAGTATGATAACCGATGCAACGGTCGGATTTACTCAAAAAACAAATCAACCAGCTATTTTCTTTACTTTAAATTCTCAAGGTGCTGCAATCTTTGGAGATGTAACAGGTAAAAATGTTGGAAAACAGCTTGCTATTGTAGTTGATAATAAAGTATATTCAGCTCCTGTTATTCAAGAAAGAATCGGAGGAGGAAGCGGTCAGATTACAGTTGGAAGTACAGATGAAGCGCATATTTTAGCAATTGCACTAAGGAGTGGTTCACTTCCTGCACCGGTAGTACTTTTGGAGCAAAGAAGTGTGGGTGCATCTCTTGGGGCAGACAGTATTAGAAAATCAATGATTGCATTAATTAGTGGTTTCGTAATTGTAGTGTTGTTTATGGCCTGGTATTACAATCTCTCAGGTATTATTGCAGATATCGCACTTGTCACAAACCTATTTTTGATTATTGCAATAATGGCTCTTTTTGGTGCTACTTTAACACTTCCTGGAATGGCGGGTATAGTTTTGACCGTTGGGATGGCAGTAGATGCAAATGTTATTATTAATGAGAGAATAAGAGAACTCATACGCGAAGGCAAACCTATAAAAGCCGCAATTGAAGGTGGATATCAAAATGCCATGAGTGCTATTCTTGATGCAAACATTACTACATTAATTGCGGCAATTGCACTTTTTGCATATGGAACAGGAACTATTAAAGGTTTTGCAGTAACTATGGCAATAGGAATACTTGCCAGTATGCTAACAGCAATTCTTGGAACACATGGTATTTGGCAGTATCTGCTTGATAGTGGTAAGAAAATTACTCCTAAACATTTCGGTATGAAGGTTTAAAATGGAACTTTTTAGTCAAAATAAAATATATGATTTTATGGGAAAAAGAAAAATATTTATATCAATTTCTCTTATTTTAATAGTTTTAAGTCTTTTTTCGATTTTTACAAAAGGTTTTAACTGGGGAATTGATTTTAAAGGTGGAATTGAAATTGAAGTTAGATTTGCTAAGCCCGTAAAAATTTCAGAAGTTAGGAAATATATTTCAAAAGAATTTAAAGATGCTGCAATTACTACATTCGGTTCTGATAAAGAGATTTTAATAAGAATGAGCGTGGATAAAGTTTCACCCGATGTTCAAAAAGACTTGGGAGCAGAGATTAAAAAACTTCTAAAACCTATGGGAAAACTTGATATTAGAAGGGTAGATATAGTTGGGGCAAAAGTGGGAAATGAACTTAGAGACAAAGGTATAAAGGCGCTTATTTTTGCAATAATAGGTATTTTAATTTATGTAGCTATTAGGTTTGAATGGAGATTTGCGCTAGCCAGTGTCTTAGCACTTTTTCATGATACTATCATAGCGCTTGGGGCTGTAAGTTTTTTTCATGTGGAAGTAAATCTTGATGTACTTGCGGCAATTTTAACACTTATGGGATATTCTCTTAATGATACCATAGTTGTATTTGATAGAATCAGAGAACAGATTATAAAATCAAAAATTAAAGATTTAGCATTGCTTATTAATGATGCGGTATCTAAGACCCTAAGCAGAACTGTTTTAACTTCACTTACAACATTTTTTGTGGTTCTTACTCTGTTTTTATTCGGAGGAGAAATTATAAGACCGTTTAGCTTTACATTACTTGTAGGTATTATTGTAGGGACTTATTCATCAATATTCATAGCATCTCCACTGCTTATCTGGCTTGGATTTAATATAGATGATTATAGAAAAAAACTTATTGAAAAAGAGAAAAGAAGAAAAGAAAAAGAAAAAATGAGAGAGATGTATCAGGGCGGAGTTGTATAAAAGTGAAAAATTATAAATGAAAACAAAAACTTTTCACTTTACACTTTTAACTTTTCATTTAAAGGATTGATATGGATTGGGGAAAGGTAATATATGTTTTTTTTCAACTTATGAGTTTAACATCTGTTGCCGGATATTTGTATGACCATAATGAAGTGGCTCTTTTTATCGCTGTAAGTCTTAACCTTGTTTCAACTTTCCTTAAAATTGGAGTTAGAAATATAGTTGCGGCAGAGCTTTTTGCAGCAAGTCTGGTTGCAGATTTGCATTTAATACCTGCTTTTATTTATGAAGTAATAAAACATGATACCGAAGCCGCCGTTGCTATGAGTATAGGGGCTTTAATAGCAAATATTGTAACAATTATTTTAAGTTTTATAGAAATTTCAAAATCAAAAGATATAAACTGGTAAAGGAAGAAAATGAGAGAATACAATCCTCAAAAAATTGAAATAAAATGGCAAGAACACTGGGATAAAACAAATGCATTTGAACCAAGTGAAGATAAAAATTTGCCAAAAAAATATATCCTTTCAATGTTCCCTTACCCAAGCGGAAGAATTCATATGGGGCATGTTAGAAACTATACAATCGGTGATGCTTTGGCAAGACATTACAGAAAAAAAGGATTTAATGTACTTCATCCAATAGGATGGGACAGTTTTGGAATGCCTGCTGAAAATGCAGCTATTAAGCACGGAGTACATCCAAAAAAGTGGACTTATGAAAATATTGATTATATGAGAAAAGAACTTAAAAGATTAGGACTTTCTTTTTCTAAAACAAGAGAATTTGCAACAAGTGATCCTGAGTATACAAGATGGGAGCAAGAATTTATTATAAAAATGTATGAAAATGGACTGCTTGAAAGAAGAACACAAAAAGTTAACTGGTGTGAACATTGTCATACAGTTTTAGCCAATGAGCAGGTGATTGATGGGTGCTGTTGGAGATGTGATAACGAAATAGAAATAAAAGAGCTTCCAGGATGGTATATAAAAATTACAAAATACGCTGAAGAATTACTTGAAGATATGGAGAAAATAAAAGACGGATGGCCTGAGAGAGTTCTTACAATGCAAAAAAACTGGATTGGAAAATCAGTGGGTCTTAAATTTAAATTTGATTTGAGTGATGAAAGCCGTGAAAAATTAAAAAATCAATTTGACGGATATGAAGTATTTACGACCCGTCCTGATACAATTTATGGAGTTACATACTCAGCCCTTGCACCTGAGCATCCGATAGTCGATTTTATGCTTGAAAATAAATTATTAGATGAAGAGACTGAAAAAAAAGTAAGACATATCCGCTCAATCCTTCCAAAAGACAGACAGGCAATGGAAAAAGAAGGGGTATATCTTGGAATTGATGTAATTCATCCTCTAACAGGTGAAAAAGTTCCTGTATGGCTTGCAAATTTTGTTCTTGTAGAGTATGGAAGCGGTGCAGTTATGGCAGTGCCGGCTCATGATGAGAGGGATTTTGAATTTGCTAAAAAATATAATCTTCCGATAAAATGGGTTATAAAACCAGAAAATAGTGAAATTGATGAAAATGAGGCTTATACGGGGAATGGAATTTTAATTAATTCAGGTGAGTTTACAGGTATGAAAAATACCGAAGCAAAAGAAGCAATAATTAAAAAAATGCAAGAGTTGGGAAGAGGTAAAAAAGAAATAAATTACCGTCTTAGAGATTGGGGAATCAGTAGACAAAGATACTGGGGTGCTCCGCTTCCGTTTGTGAAATGTCCTAAATGTGGAATAGTTCCTGAAAAAATAGAAAATCTGCCAATTACTCTTCCTGATGATGTGGAAATTACAGGAAGTGGAAATCCTCTTGAATCTCATCCTACATGGAAATATACAAAATGTCCAAAATGCGGAGGAGATGCTATCCGTGAAACAGATACAATGGATACGTTTGTGGAGAGTAGTTGGTATCAGTTTAGATATGTGAGTGATTTTCATAAATATAAGGATGTCCCTTTTAGAAAAGAGGATGAAAAATACTGGATGCCGGTAGATCAATATATTGGCGGAATTGAGCATGCTATTTTGCATCTTCTTTATGCGAGATTTTTTACAAAGGCTCTTAGAGATCTTGGATATGCAAGCGTAGATGAGCCTTTTGCAAAACTTTTAACACAGGGAATGGTACTTAAAGACGGATCTAAAATGAGCAAATCAAAAGGGAATGTGGTTGATCCTGATGAAATTGTTGCTAAATATGGAGCTGATACTGCAAGACTTTTTATTCTTTTTGCAGCACCGCCTGAGCAGGAGCTTGAATGGAGTGAGAGTGGAGTTGAGGGAGCATACAGATTTTTAAACAGAATTTACCAAAATGCTTCTAAATGTAAAAAAACAGATACTATCCCTCAAATTGATACATCAAAACTTAGTAAAGAAGAAAAAGAAGCAAGAAGAAAGGTATATGAGACATTAAAAAGAGCCAAAGAGACATATGAAAAAACATTTGCTTTTAATACTTTAATCGCAAGTGCAATGGAAGCGTTTAATGCTCTTAATAAAATTAATAATCAAGATGTTTATACGGAAGGATACTATATTTTAATGAATGTTTTAGAGCCTATCATTCCACATATAACAAGTGAAATAAGTGAGGAGTATTTTAATCTTAATAATTTTAATGATATAAAAATAGACGAAAATGCACTTAAAAAAGATGAAATTAATTATCCTGTAAGTGTAAATGGTAAAAAAAGAGCTGAAATCAGTATAAGTGCTGATGCGAACAAAGATGAAGTTTTAGAAAAAGCAAAAAAAGCTGTTTCGAAATATATAGAAGGTAAAGATATTATCAAGGAAATATTTGTACCTGGAAGAATTGTAAATATTGTCGTTAAGGGATAATTTTGAAAAAATTTTTTATTTTTCTTCCTTTTTTATTTCTTTCATGTGGATATAAACCAAGTATAACTTATCAGGAAAAAATTCTTGGAAATAACATAAAACCTATTGTAAATATTGATATCAAAAATCCACGAGAAACAATTTTTTTAAAAGATGCAGTAAATGACGCCATTTATACTCTTCTTGGAAAAAACGTCTGTTATGAAAATTGTGACAGTGTGATGATTATAAATTCTAGTTCTTCCTCTCTTAGTGTGCTTGATTATGATGATAACGGATATCCTATTCTTTATAGAAGCAGGGTTGTCTTGAATGTAGATGTTGTGAAAAATTCAAAACACAGAAAATACACTGTATCAGGAACATATGATTTTAGAGTAGAAGCTCAAAGTGTTTTAAACGATGAAGCAAAACTTAATGCATATAAAAATGCAAGTATAAATGCACTTAATAAACTTTTTGCAATGATAGCAAAAGATGGAGCAGAAAAATGACAATAAAAGATATAGCAAAAAGAGCATTACTTTATTTTAAAAAAGATAATTATATTTTTACCCCAAAAGAATATGAAGAAGTTTTTTGTAAAATTGCAAAAGAAGCAGGTGTCTTGATTGAAGACTGTAATAAAGTGGCAAAATATATTGCAAAACTTGACAAAAAATATCAGGTAATAGCGAAAAATTATAATATTAAAAATTTAGATGAACTTATTGTTTTTCTTATCAATTATTTAAATAGAGAAAATGCAGATAAAGAAAAAGAAAATTTAAATCAGTTGTTTTTATATACTAAAAGAACTCTTGATGTAATTACTGTACTTCCGATTATAAAATCTCAAAAAATTGCAATAAAACATCTTGATTTTTTAAAGCCTTATATGAAAAAAGAAGAATATGAAAAATTAAGAAGCGAATGGATAGATTTTTTAGATGAATTTGACGATTCTATTGTCAAAAAAGGGGCTAAAATTGCGGGAATAAATTCCTACGATGCTTTAGAAGTGATTGATGCTTTAATTAAAAAAGTAGAAAATAATGAAGTTGATATTTCACATCTTGTAGATGCAATTATATATACGCTTACACCAAGCTATGCACCTTTTATGTCTGATGAAATTGCATTTTTAAAAAGACAGTTAAAGACAGATCCGAAGATAATATTAACTCAGGCTTTTGCTGATGATTTAGTATTTTTAACAAATAAAAGAATAAAACTTGATAAAGAAGAACTTCAAAAAAAATTAAAAGATTTAGACCAGATTGCTGAGAGACTTTCTATTAAAATTCTAAAAATTTTACAAAAAAGCGGAGATTCTTCAACGGAAATTAAAAATATAAAAATTGAACTTCAAAACTGGCGTCAGGGTGAAGAAAATTTCGAAACAATTAAAGAAAAACTTCTTGTTATTGCTACTTCTCTTGATCATGAAATAGATGATTTTATGTGTGAAATGAAAAAAGAAGATGAAGAAATCGAAAGATTAAAAGCTAAAATACGTGCACTTGAAAAGAAAGTAAAAAAACTTTCAAAAGAGGTAAAAACAGACTTTTTAACAAATATTGCTAATAAAAAAGCCATTCAAGAAGAACTTCAAAAACAAGAAAGCGCTTATGAACGTTATGGTACAAATTATTCTGTTGTTTTTTTTGATATAGATCATTTTAAAAATATAAACGATACATACGGACATGATGCAGGAGATGTAATATTAAAATCGCTTGGTCTTCTTTTTAGGAGATATGCAAGAGATGTGGATACGATTGGAAGATTTGGGGGAGAAGAATTTGTGGCAATTCTTCCAAATACCGACAAAGAAGGTGCTTATAAATTTGCTGAGAAACTAAGAGAAATTATTTCAAAAACCAAATTTATGTATAAAAAAACAAGAATAAATGTTACTGTTTCCGCTGGTGTGGCAAGTAGAGATGAAGTAAATTCATCAGAAGAACTTTTGAAAAAAGCAGATGAAAGATTATATCTTGCAAAAAAAAGCGGAAGAAACAGGGTGTGTGCCGAGGATAAGTGTGAAGAAGTGAAAAATGAAAAGTGAAAAATGTTAAATTAAAGGTTTAAGAATTGAAAGTCGGTGAATTTTTAGAACAAAAACCTCTTTTTTACAAAGAAATTGATTATTTAAGAATGCCAAGAACCTATAATTTAATAAAAGATAAAATCAATATGCCGCCTGTTATTCATATAGTTGGAACAAACGGTAAAGGCTCAACCGGAAGGTTTTTAGCACATACCCTTTTAAAAAGAGGTTTTAGCGTAGGGCATTATACTTCTCCGCATATAGTTAAATTTAACGAAAGAATATGGATAAACGGGGCTGATATAAGCGATGAAAAATTAGATGAAATTCACTCTAAACTTCAAAAACTTTTATCAAAAGATATTATTAATTCACTTAGTTATTTTGAATACACTACTCTTCTTGCAGGATTGGCTTTTGAAGGGCTTGATTTTATTATTATGGAAGCTGGGCTTGGAGGCGAGTATGATGCTACAAATGTTTTTGATAAAAAAATATCTTTAATTACCACAATAGATTATGACCATCAGGATTTTTTAGGAAATACCATAACTGAAATAGC
>JALTBU010000089.1 GCA_027008345.1 Nautiliaceae bacterium
TGGTGATTATATTGCAGGTCCAAATCATACACTTCCAACAGGAGGAACTGCAAGATTTTATTCACCTTTAAATGTTGAAGTTTTTATGAAAAAATCTTCTGTTATATATTTTAGCAAAAACGCCATTAGAGAAATGGGTGAAGATTGTGCGCTTTTAGCACATACTGAAATGCTTACAGCCCATGAAAAGTCAGTTTTAGAGAGATTGAATGATAGAAGAGATTAGTGATTTTTTAATATCTCTTCTTCCTTCTAATGCTTTAATTTTTATAATTTATTTAGTTTTTATAACTGTTTTTTCCGTTTTATTAATAATTTTACTTTCAAAGAAAAAAAATAAATCAAAAAATGCTCAAATTCCTAAAAAAGAACTTACAATTGATGATTTGCTTGAAATTGCAAAATCTAAAAAATCAAATATTAATGATTTAAAATTTGCGCTTGAATATTTTTTGAATCATTTTAAAATTAAAGATGATGAAAAAAAATCTTTTGAATTATTTGAAAAAATTCTAAATCATAAAAATCGCTCAAAAATTTTATTTAATATTTATCATGGGAAAATATTGCCTGAAAATTTGGAATATAAAAATAAGTTAGACAGTATTGAAAAAAAAGCTTTAAATAAATAAAGACAGAATTAGACTCTGTCTCTAAGGTTAAGAGCCGCGATAACTTCTAAATATTTGTCGTGGTCTTTTCTTTTTAAATATCTCATAAGTCTTTTTCTTTGACCTACAAGTTTTAGTAGACCAAGTCTACTTGAATGGTCATGTTTGTGTTTTTTAAGATGTTCGTTGATTTCATTGATTCTTTCAGTCAAAAGTGCGATTTGAACCGCAGGACTTCCAGTATCTTTTTCATCGTTTCCGAATTTAGCGATAATTTCTCTTTTTTTCGCCGAATCCAAAGCCATGTCAGCCTCCTGATTGGTAAATTTTCATTTGCATGAATTGAATTGAAAGTATATCTGTTTTTGTGTAAAAAAGCAAATTTTTGATAAAATTCATAAAAAAGGTTAAAATGAAGTATATATTGTTTTTTGTATTTACAATTTTTGCTTTATCTAAAAATATATTGATATTAAATTCTTATTCAGTTCAGTTTCCATGGACACGAGGTGAGGTAGAAGGGATTCTTAAAAATTTAAAAGATAAAAATTTAAAAATATATATTGAATTTATGGATACCAAACTATTTACCCCCACTCCAAAATATCTAAATAACTTTTACAATTATATTTTGACGAAATATAAAAATATTCCTTTTGATATTGTAATAACTACCGATGATAATGCTCTTAATTTTGTTATTGAGCATAAAAAAGACATTTTTAAAAATTCTAAAATATTTTTTGCAGGAGTAAATAACCTTTCTGTGAAAAATAAAATAAATAGAAATGATTTTACAGGTGTTTTCGAAAAAAAAGAGCCTATTGCAAATTTGAATTTTTTAAAAAAAACTGTTAAAAATTTAAAGAAAGTATATGTGGTTGCTGATAATTCAAATTCTGCAAATGCAGTTATGAAGGAGTACAAAAGCTCATTTGCAAATATAAAAAATCTAAAATTTATTTATATTAATGAAAGTGATTTAAACAATGTAATTTCAAAAATTAAAAAATATAAAAACAGCGGAATGTTGCTTTTGACTCCTTTTAGTTTTAAATGGAATTCTAAACATATAGATTATAAAATAGCTATTGAGAAAATTTCATCTGTTTATAAATCCCCAATTGTCATTCATACAGATTTTTTGGCTGATATACCCAATAGCAATATAATAGGAGGAAGAGTTACAGATGCACTCTCTCAGGGAGAGAATGTAAGTAAAAAAGTTTTAGAGTATTTACAGGGTAAAAAAATAAAAAATATTCCTTTGACATATGAAAAAGCTAATAAAATGTATCTTAATGTAAAAAATCTTGAAAAATTTCATATTGATATTAATTCCCTTGGATATAAAAATGCTATTTTGGTAAATAGATCTATGAGTGTTTTTGAATTATATAAAAAATATATAATTATAACGGGAGTAATTTTATTTATATTAATTGTCTTTGTATTGATTTTGCTTTTTAAAAATTATAAACTTAGAAAATACAGCGATAAAATCATAAGTACAAATATGGATATTGAAAAAGAGATTCAGGAAAAATTTAATGATTTTTCAAAAAAATATTCCGAATATATACAAATCAAAACAGAAGCTATAGGCAATATTTTAAAATTTATGTTAAAAAATTTACGAGCAATTGTTTTTGATATTAAAAAAAATGAAAAATGTAGCCAAAAAGGTAATATTATTGAAAATATCATAAACTTTTGTGAGAGTTCATTTGAAAAGGAAGAAGAGTTTTATATAAAAAACAGGATAAAAGAACTTATAGAAATATTAAAAAATACGAAATTTATTGAAAATATAGAAATTAATGGCAATGATTTCAAGGTTAATTTGGATAAAATTTTATTTACCGAAATTTTGATAAATCTGTTAAAAGAAAATTCAAAAATTACAATTTCAGATAAAACTATATTAATCGAATATTTTAAGGATATGGTGGATAATATTGAACCAATAAAAAGAAAAACCGAAAATATTTTCGAAATTGACGCAGATTACGAAAAAAAACGTATAATACTAAAAGTTAAATAAAGATAAAATTGGTATAATTTGTCAAAAAGGATATAGATGCTTTTTACGAAGTCAACTGCTTATGCTTTGCAAGCATTAATTGAACTTTCTTCATATGATAAACCTGTGGATGTTAATACATTGTCGGAAAAGACAGATGTTCCCAAACCTTTTTTGGCAAAATTACTGCAAAATTTATCTAAAAAAAATATTATAAAATCTTACAAAGGTATACATGGAGGTTTTTTACTTACTAAAAAACCTGAAGAAATAAAAATTATTGATATCTTTAAAACAATAGAAGATAAAGACTCTCTCGTATTTTACTGTTCTTCAAATGCAACAAACTGCACACGAGATAGAAGTTCAATATGTTCGACCATGCCTTTTTTTAACAAACTTGAAAATGAAATAGAAGCTATTATAAAGAAATATACATTAGCGGATGTCATAAGGATTAAATCTGGTAAATAAAATAAAAAACTCTCTAAAACTTCTTAGTGAATTTACTGATTTAGGGGTTGTTGTTTTTGTATTTTCAATACTTTTAATTATAATAGTACCTCTGCCTAATTCTATTTTAGATTTTTTCCTTACAGTCTCTTTAGCAGTTTCTGTTTTGATTCTTTTATTGTCTTTATATATTCCAAAACCTACTGATTTTACTACTTTTCCAACATTGATACTGATTGTTACTTTATATAGACTTTCACTTAATATTGCAACAACAAGAATGATTTTAAGCAAAGGTTATGAAGGTCCAGATGCTGTAAGTAAAATAATTTCAGCATTTGGAGAATTTGTTGTAGGCGGTAATTATATTATTGGAATAATAGTTTTTATTATTTTAGTAGTAATAAATTTTTTGGTAATTACCCAAGGATCAACAAGAGTTGCCGAAGTTGCTGCAAGATTTACTCTTGATGCGCTTCCTGGTAAACAGATGGCTATTGATGCGGATTTGAATGCCGGACTTATAGATGAGGCAGAAGCTAAAAGAAGAAGGGAAGAGCTTATTAAAGAGGCAAATTTCTATGGTGCGATGGATGGTGCGAGTAAATTTGTAAAAGGTGATGCTATTGCAGGGATTATAATAACAACCGTAAATATTATTGCTGGATTTTTAATTGGTGTTTTTCAATATGGTATGGATTTAGCCCAGGCGGCTCAAACTTATACAATTCTTACAATAGGTGATGGACTTGTTTCCCAGCTGCCAGCTCTTATGACTTCAACTGCAACCGGTATTATTATTACACGTGCAACAAAAGATGAAACTAATTTTGCAGAAGGTGTAATAAAACAGCTTGTTAAAGATTATAAGGTAATGTTTATTGTTGGTACGATTCTTATATTTATGGCTTTTATTCCGGGATTTCCTACGGGAAGTATGATTTTTGTAGGTATAATATTTTTAATTGCAGGATATTTAATGATGGAAACTCAAAAAGGGGCAGATCCTATACAATCATTTCTGAATAAATTTAGGAAAAAACCTCCGCCACCTAAAAATTTAGACAAAACAATAAAAGAAGAACAAGAAAAAAAAGAAAACAAAGAACTTTCTCCTGAAGATGAGAAAAAAGTACTTGAAGAGGTGTTAAAAGTTGAACTTCTTGAACTTGATATAGGATATCAGCTTATTAAAATAGCTGACCCAAATCAGGGGGGAGACCTGCTTGAGAGAATAAAAGCCATGAGAAAAAAAGTTGCAAGCGAATATGGGTTTTTGGTTCCTCAGATAAGAATTAAAGACAATTTAAATTTAAAACCTACCGAATATGAAATATTATTAAAGGGTGTAGAAGTGGCAAAAGGGGAAGTGTTTCCGGATAAATATCTTGCTATGGCTACACCTATGGTGATAGAAGAAATTGATGGAATAAAAGTTAAAGAGCCGGCTTTTGGAATAGATGCTTTATGGATTGATGAAGATAAAAAAGAAGAAGCACTGATGAACGGATATACCGTAGTTGATCCTTCTACGGTAATAGTTACACATTTAAATGAAATTATCAAAAAATATGCAGAAGAACTTCTTACAAGACAAGATATTCAAGAACTATTAGACAGACTCAAAAAAGATTTTCCTGCTATTGTCGATGATGCTTTAAAAGTTGCAAATATAGGTCTTATACAAAGAGTTCTTAAAAATCTTCTTCATGAAAAAGTTCCAATCAAAGATATGATAACAATACTTGAAACAATAGCTGATCTCGCAGAATATACTAAAAATCCTGATGTTATTACCGAACAGGTAAGAAGTGCTTTAAGCCGTGTTATTACTAAACTTTATGCAGATGAAAGTGGGACATTAAGACTTATAACATTTGATGCTCCAACTGAACAATATCTTATGAACAAACTAAAACAGCAGGGTGAGCAAAAACAGTTTATATTAACAGTGGCTGAGATGAACAAACTTGTTGAAGAAGTAAGCAGTGCTGCTTCTGAAATACTTAATAAAGGTATTGCACCAGTAGTTTTAATAGTTGATCCATTAATAAGAAAACCCCTTGCAGAAATTTTAGAGAGATTTGGTGTGGATGTTGTTGTTCTTTCCCATTCGGAAATAGATCCGAATGCTAAATTTGAAGTTTTAGGGACTATATCTATTGAATTTACTTAAAAGCAATAAATGTAGCAAAATTATTCCATCTCGAAATTACATCAATGTCTTTAAATCCTGCATTTTTTAACATTTCAATGTTTTCATTCATAGTATAAGGTATCAATACATTTTCAAGCGCTTCTCTTTTTCTTGCTATTTCGTATTCACTGTAACCTTTTTCTTTTTTGAAGTTATAATAAATATCAATCATTATTTTATTTAATTTTTTATTTTCTGTAATAAGTTTCTCACTCATTAAAAAAATTCCGTTGTTTTGAAGAGAATCGTAAATTTTTTGTATAAGTTTTTCTCTTTTTAGGGGTCTTATAAATTGAATAGTATAATTGGCAATTATTGCATTTGCACCGTTTAAATCATATTCAAGAAAATCGGATTCAATAAAATTTGCATTGCTTCCAAAAGCTTTTGCTTTTTGTTTAGCTTTTTTAATCATCGCAGAAGAGTTATCTATTCCTGTTAAATTAAGGTCATCTCTTTGTTTGCTTAGTTCAATCAAAAATGTTCCTGTCGAACTTCCAAGGTCTATAACTTTATCATTTGATTCAAGTATGTTTTTTAATATGTCAATTTGAAGTTTTATGTTTTCTTTATAAAAAGGAACGCTTCTTAAAAGCATATCATCAAAAACACCAGCAACTTCTTCGTCAAATTCAAACTGTTTTTTTATAGGTTTATTGAAAATATTGTCTTTCAATGCTGTCCTTTGTTATAATTTGCATAGATTTTATCAAAAAAGGCGAATTAATGAAAGATGCTACAAAAGCATTGCATATTGGTTATGATAAAGATAATCAAAAATCTATGCAGGTTCCTATTTATATGACTACTGCTTATGAATATAATAATACAGACCATGCTGCAAAACTATTTGCTTTGGAAGAAGAAGGAAATATTTATACAAGAATAGGAAATCCCACAACAAGGGTATTTGAAAAAAGAATAGCAGCTCTTGAAAATGGAATTGATGCACTTGCAACTGCTAGTGGAATGGGAGCTATATTTTATTCAATTGCAAATTTAGTAAATAGCGGCGATAATATAATTATTTCAAATAAACTTTATGGAGGAAGCATAACTCTTTCAACTCAAACCTTAAAACAATTTGGAATAAGTGCTAAATATTTTGATCCTGCAAATCCAAAAAAGCTTGAAAGTTTAATAGATGAAAATACAAAGGCAATTCTTTTTGAGAGTATTGCAAATCCTGCACTAACTGTTCCGGAATTTGATGAGATAGTAAAAATTGCAAACACATATGGTATTATTACAATATGTGATAATACTATTGCAACTCCTTATGGAGTAAAACCAATTGATTTGGGTGTTGATATTGTGGTGCATAGTGCAAGCAAATATATCGTCGGAAATTCATCAGCAATAGCGGGATGTATTATTGAAGCGCCATTTGCAAAAGAGAAATTAAAAACAAACAGATATCCTCAGTTTAATGAGCCAGATGAGAGTTATCATGGACTTATTTATAATGAAAAATTTGATAATCCTTTTATAAGCAGAGCCAGACTTGCACTTCTAAGGGATTACGGTGCCGTGCTTTCACCTTTTAATGCGTGGCTTTTGATTTTAGGACTTGAAACACTGCATCTCAGAATTAAAGCACACAGTGAAAATGCTTTAAAAATTGCCAAATTTTTATTACAGCATCCAAATGTAAAAAATGTAAATTATCCTTTTTTAGAAAATAATGAAAATTACAAAAGAGCAAAAAAATATTTAAAATTTGGTAGTGGTATTATTAGTTTTGAACTTGACAGTTATGAAAAAGCAAAAGAATTTGTGAGCAAACTTCAAATTTTTTCACTTGTTACAAACATTGCAGATTCAAAATCACTTGTGACTCATCCCGCAAGTACCACTCATCAGCAATTAAGTAAAGAAGAACTTATAAATGCAGGAGTGCCAGAAGGTCTTGTTAGACTGAGTATTGGTCTTGAAGATATAGAAGATTTGATTGAAGATTTAAAAAGGGCATTATGAAAACTGAAATAAAAAAACTTTTTTACTATCCTTTGATATTAATTTTTTTATTGTCATTTGGATATTTTTTTATCTTATTTGT
>JALTBU010000090.1 GCA_027008345.1 Nautiliaceae bacterium
ATGGCAAATGCAATTTATGCAATTACATGTGAGAATAAATCACTTGATGAAGCAATAAAAATTTTAAGGAGTGGAAAATGAGTGCATTTATAAAATGGTTCAAAGAAATTGGAATAAAAGACACACCAGAAGTTGGTGGTAAAAATGCAAGTTTAGGTGAAATGTATAATCATTTATCTCCTCTTGGAGTAAATGTTCCAAACGGATTTGCAGTAACTGCAACAGCTTATAAACATTATTTAACTTATAATAATTTATGGGAACCTATTAGCAAATTATTTGAAAATTTTAATCCAGATGATATTGATAAATTAAGAGAGGTTGGGAAAACTGCAAGAGCGTTAATTATGCAAGGTGAGGTTCCAGAAGATTTGAAAAAAGAAATTCTTGATGGTTATAAAGAGTTACAAAAAGAATATGGAGAAGATGTATCTCTTGCTGTTAGAAGTTCAGCTACAGCAGAAGATAGCCCAACAGCTTCATTTGCCGGTCAGAATGAAACATATTTAAATATTAAAGGCGAAGATAACTTAATTTGGGCATATAAAATGTGTCTTGCAAGCAACTTTACAGATAGAAGTATTAATTATAAATATGTCCATCATTTTGATCCAATGAGGGTATATCTTTCAGTAGTAATTATGAAAATGGTAAGAAGTGACCTTGGCAGCAGCGGAGTTATGTTTAGTATTGACACTGAAACAGGCTTTAAAGATGTAGTCTTTATTAATGCCGCTTGGGGACTTGGTGAAAATGTTGTTCAAGGAACAATAAACCCAGATGCTTTTTATGTGCATAAACCAACCTACAAAAAAGGATATAAAGCAGTACTTAGAAGAAAACTTGGAAGCAAAGCAAAAATGTTAGTATTTAGCGAAAAAATAAATCAAGCAAATTTAGCTGAAGAATTTACTAAAAATGTTAAAACACCAATAGAAAAAAGAATGAAATTTGCAATAACTGATGATGAAGTTTTACAACTTGCTGATTGGGCTATGAAAATAGAAGAGCATTACAGCGAGGTTAAAGGCAAATATACTCCTATGGATATGGAATGGGCAAAAGATGGAATTGATGGAAAACTTTATATGGTTCAGGCAAGACCTGAGACTGTGCATTCACAAGAAAAAGCAACTGAATTTGAAATATACAGACTACTTGAAAAAGGAAAAGTATTACTTACTGGAAATGCCGTAGGTGAAAAAATTGGTGCCGGAAAAGTTACAATTCTTCGCTCAATGGCAGAAGCTGATAAATTTAGTGAAGGAGATGTATTAGTAGCACATACTACAAGTCCGGATTGGGAACCGGTAATGAAAAAAGCAAGTGCAATTATTACTGAAACAGGCGGTAGAACCTGCCACGCAGCAATTGTAAGTAGAGAGCTAGGAAAACCGGCAGTTGTTGGGGCAACTGATGCTATGAAAATATTACATGATGGAGAAGAAGTTACTGTCAGCTGCGCTGAGGGTGAAATTGGAAAAGTTTATGAAGGAATTTTAAAATATGAAGTAGAACATGTTGATATTTCTAAACTTCCTCGTCCAAAAACAAAAATTATGATGAATTTAGGAAATCCAGAACTTGCATTTAGCTTAGCGAAACTTCCTGTTGATGGAATAGGCCTTGCCAGAATGGAATTTATTATTAATAACTATATAAAAGCTCACCCAATGGCAATAAGACATCCTGAAATGTTGAGTGAGAGTGAAAAAGCGCTTATTGATGAACTTGCTTTTCCATTTGATGGTGATGCAAAAGACTTTTTTATAAAAACACTTAGTGAAGGAGTAGCGACTATTGCTGCTAGTGTTTATCCAAAAAAATGTATTGTCAGAATGAGTGATTTTAAATCAAACGAATATGCAAATCTGCTTGGTGGAAGACATTTTGAGCCTATTGAAGACAATCCAATGATAGGATTTAGAGGAGCGGCAAGATATACCCATCCAAACTATAAAGAAGGATTTGAACTTGAATGCCTTGCTATGAAAAGAGCAATAGAAGAGATGGGATTTGATAATATAGTTTTGATGATTCCATTTTGTAGAAGAGTAGATGAAGGGAAAAGAGTAAAAGAGACTATGAAAGAATTTGGACTTGATGTAACAACTTATGTAATGTGCGAAATTCCAAACAATGTTATTCAAATAGATAAATTCCTTGAAATTTATGATGGAATAAGTATTGGGA
>JALTBU010000091.1 GCA_027008345.1 Nautiliaceae bacterium
GAAAGAAATGACAGAGCTGAAAGAAATGAGAAAGAACAACACTAAAAAGGCAAATAATGAAAAAGATAATGTTTTTAGGGCTTTGCGCCCTTTTTGCATTCGCAAATGACAGTGATTTAGACGGTGTTCCTGATAATTTGGACCTTTGCCCAAATACTCCATTTTTAGAAACAGTAAATAAAAACGGATGTTCTATTGAACAGCTAAAAAAAATTTCTAAAAAAAATAAAATAAAATTTAATATTTCAGCCGGATACGAATATGACAATTATAAAAATTCAAAAAGTTCTCATTTAATCTTTACATCTATCTCAGCGAAAAAAAACCAATTTAAATTATCTTTATATTATTCAATGTTAAATGATGGATATAATAATGGCTACAAATCAAATGATTTAATAACATCACTTTATTATTACAACTATTCATTAACAAACACGTCAATAAAACTTGGAGTAAAAGCATATCTGCCAACTTATTTTAATGATAAAACAGATTATGCTTTTTTAATTGAAGGAATATATTTTTTCAATTCTTTTGATATCGGTGCAAGTGAAAAACATAAAATTTACGGAGAGAGCGGAACCAACGATAAAGATACAATCACTGCTTTTGCAGATTTTTATTATAAAAAACTAACAATTTCTCCATATGCATATACAGAAAATTCCCCTTATGATTCATCTACTTGGTATAAATATGCAGGTGTGACATTTTTTTATCCAATAAATAAAAAATTAGGTTTAATGATTGATTCATCTATTGATTTAGAAGAGAGTGAAAATTATACAATAGACGGAAGTCTAAGTTATAATTTTTAACTTTTCTTCCGTTATAATTTCAAAAAAGGCATTTAATGCAATTTGACATTATTACACTCTCATTTATCCTTGTTTTAATCCCGCTTTTTATTTCATATAAATTAGGAATAGGTATTGAAAAAGAACTTTTTAAAAATTCCATAAGGGCGTTTTTACAACTAACAGCTCTTGGATTTGTTTTAGGTTTTTTATTTAAAATAAAAAATCCCCTGTGGTATATTCCAATAATTATTTTTATGCTTTTATATTCAGCAAACATTGCTAAAAAAAGAACAAAATATTCTTTTAAAGCAGCCTTTTATTCAATAGGATTTGCAACATTTATAATCCTCTTAATACTTGTAGGATTAAAAATAATTTCACTTAAACCTTATGAATTTATCCCTATTGCCGGAATGATTATAGGAAATTCACTAAATACTTATACTTTAACAATTGAGAGATTAAAAAGAGAAATAGAACTTCAAAAAGAACTCATAGAGGCTTTTATTGCAATTGGTGCAAGTTTAAAAGAAGCATTTAAAATAATGCAAAAAGAAGCAATAAAAGCGGCACTTATTCCTGTTAACAATATGCTACAAACCATAGGAGTTGTTGCAATTCCTGGAATTACCACAGGTATGCTACTCGCTGGAGCATCCCCTCTTAAAGCAGTCAGCTATCAGATAATTATTATTTATATGCTTGTGAGTATTAATCTATTCAGTGCACTGTTTGGAAGTTTGTTTTATCTAAGCCAAAAAGCAAAAGCTTTTTGAGCTTAATCAAGATTATATACGTTTTTTATATGAAGAGCTTCATCAAACTCATATACTCTTGGAACACCTGTGGCAATTTCAAATTTTGGAATATCTTCATCACTAATTCCGTCAAATTCTTTTACCATACCTCTTATAGTATTTCCATGAGCTGTAATTAAAACATCTTTTCCTTCTACAAGTAGCGGTGCTACTCTTTCATGAAATGCAGCCATTGCACGAATTTGATTGTCTTTAAGACTTTCAGTATTTGGAATTAGTTCAATTGGTAAATTTTTATATTTAGGATCAAATCTTGGATGTCTTGGGTCATCTTCGCTTAACGGCGGAGGTGGTACATCATAACTTCTTCTATAAAGTAAGAATTTTTCTTCTCCCACTTCTTTTTTTACTTCATCTTTATTTAGCCCTGTCAAAGCTCCATAAAATCTTTCATTAAATCTCCAATCTTTAAGATGGTCAATAAACAATAAATCAAGCTCTTCTAATATAATAAAACCTGTTTTAATTGCTCTTTTAAGATATGAAGAAAAGCATATATCAAAACTAAATCCTGCATCTTTAAGTCTTTTTCCAGCTTTTTTCGCTTCTTC
>JALTBU010000092.1 GCA_027008345.1 Nautiliaceae bacterium
TTTTAACTCCCCCTTATTCTTCTTTGCTGTTGCATTAAATTATTTCAGCATCTGCTATTTTTTAATTACTTTTTCCATTAAATCATCATTTATATCTAAGTCTAATTTTTTCCTCTTAGTATTTTTTGATTTTTCTTGGAGCTTATTAATTTTATCCCATTTTTGTTAATTAATTATAAATATAAAAACTTTTTAAATTCAGATATTGAAAAAGAAAGTAAAATTTCATTTAGTTTTATAAAACTCACTGACACTGAAATTTAATTGGTGGAGGTGTGGGGAATCGAACCCCAGTCCAGAAGCAGATTACCCTAAGCGTCTACACGCTTAGTCGGTTGATTATACTTACTGCAAGGCTCAGCCGACAAAGCCTTTTAGCAGTAAGGAGTGCGTAAATTTTCGGAATGACCGCCGCACTCAAACGGACATTCCTATCCACATTTTACTCTCCGTCCGAGGCTGTGGAAAACCTCAGTGGACGGAGGCGCCCGAAAACTACTTAATTAAGCAGCAGCTCTAGCTACTGCTGGGCTGTAAGATTTGTTATTTGCTGCGTTTATTTTTATCGAGCCGTTTTAGTGCTTGCTCAGGCACGCGTGCAGCTTAGGGCTTTCTACCCCTGTCGAAGCCATGTCACCCCCAGGAGGAACTTCTCAAAGTTCTACCTGCAAGTGACATTGAAATAATATCAAAAAAACCTTAAAAAGTCAAATAAAATTTAAGAAAACTTTAAGGTTTAAATCTTGTAAGAAATTATATAATAAAAAAAGCATAAAATCTGTCGTTTTATTCTCTTTTTAAAATTTTATCGTTTAAAAAGTCTAAAAAGTGGGATTTTTTCTTAAATTCCATACTCAAAGCGTCTCTATCATAATGCTCTTTTATCCAGTCTAAAAAAGAAATGGGATTTTTTTTATTAAATTCCTGATATTTTTCAAAAATAAAATCAAGTTTTCCGGCCTCTGAATATTTTATATGTCCGAAGGGAAAAAATTTTAGTTGTTTAAGAGCTTTTTTAAGAGGTTTGTTTTTTATAAGATAAAGATATAAAGCCGCAACAAATCCGGTTCTGTCACTTCCTGATTTACAGTGAATAAGAGCAGGGTATTTGATTGAATTAAAAATTTCATATAATTTAAGAAAATCCTCTTTCCTTGGAAATCCTCTTGAATTCAGTTTAATATTAATAAGTTCAACCCCTTTTTCTTTTGTAACGTCTTCTTCATATTTCAAGTCTTTTATATGTTCTTTGCCTCTTAAATTTATAACAGTTTTAATACCGTATTTATCTATAAGATTTTCAAGTTGTTTTTTTGTGGGCTGGGCGCTTCTGTATAAATCTTCATCCACTTTATGAAAATTCAGATACAGATTGCTTAAAAAATAGTTTTTATAAAAATATCCTTTCAATTAATTGCCTCTTTTATTATTTTGGCTTTTTCTTTTATTTTTTTAATTTTTTCAGTATTGCTTATATCTTCAAGTAATACTTTTACAAAAGTACTTCCCACGATAACACCATCTACATCTTTTGCTTTTTCTTTTGCAGTATTTTCATTAACACCAAAACCTATAAAAAGAGGTGTATTTGTAATTTCTTTAATGTATGAAATGATTTCACTTAAATCTTCTTTTTTGTCTGCCCCTGTAATTCCGGCATAAGCTACAAGATATATAAATTCTTTAGGGTTTTTGAGTATTGTTTTTATTCTTTCTTTTGAATCAGTAGGTGCCACAAATGAAATAAGAGGAAATTTATCTTCATATATTACAGCTTCTTCGTAAGGAAGATCCGGAATAATAAACCCTTTTATGTTAAGCTCTTTTGCCCTCTCTACCATAAAATCATAACCTTTATGGTAGAAATTGTTAAAATATCCCATCCAGTAAGTATCAATATTTTTTGCAATTTTTTCACTTACTTCAAATGTATCAGTAAGTTTATATCCGTTTTGAAGAGCTCTTTTATTGACTTCTTGGATAATTTCTCCATCAGCCACAGGGTCAGAAAAAGGTATTCCAAGCTCAATCCCGTCTACAAATTCGCTTATTTCGTTAATTAAATCAACAGTAAAATTTTTATTAGGATATCCAGTTGTTATATAAGCTATTAATTTTTTCATTATTATCCTTTGGTATAATTATAAAAGATATTGAAATTATAACAAAGGTAGAAAATGAAGAATACATTAAGTAGGCTATATAAAAAAGATAAACTTACAATGATTACAGCCTATGATGCTCTTTTTGCAAAGTTGTTTGATGATATAGCAGATATTATTTTGGTTGGAGACAGCCTTAATATGTCATTTTTTGGTGAAAGCGATACTTTAAGTGCTACAATTGATCAGATGATTTATCATACAAAAGCGGTATGTAATGGTGCAAAAAAAGCTTATATCGTAACTGATATGCCTTTTGGTACTTATAATACGCCCCAAAAAGCACTTGAAAATGCAATAAGAATTTATAAAGAAACAAAAGCTGATGCCGTAAAACTTGAAGGAGGAGAAGAAAAGGCTAAAACAATTAAACTCCTTAGTGATAATGCAATTGCGGTGGTTGGACACATTGGTTTAATGCCGCAGTTTAGCAGGAGCGAGGGTGGATATAAGGTAAAAGGAAAAGACGAGATTTCAAGAGAAAAACTGCTTCGTGATGCTAAAGCTATAGAAGAAGCTGGAGCTGTAATGCTTGTAATTGAAGGGGTAAAAGAAGAAGTGGCAAAAGAAATTACTAAGTCGGTTTCAATTCCTACTATCGGAATAGGAGCTGGAAGATATACAAAAGGACAGGTTTTAGTATGGTCAGATATGCTTGGATTTTTTGATGAATTTAAACCAAAATTTGTCAGAAGATATCTTGATGGAGCTGAAATTGTAAGAAGTGCCGTTAGAAAATATAAAGATGATGTAATAAGCGGGAAATTTCCAGGTGAAGAGGAAATATATTAATGAGAATAGTCGAAATTGAAAAAGTAAGTTTTGAAGAAGGGTATGAAAAATCACTCAGACCGTCTAATCTTGAAGAGTATATCGGTCAGGAACAGATTAAAAAAAATCTAAAAGTTTTTATTCAGGCAGCCAAAAAAAGGGAAGAGAGTTTAGATCATATGCTTTTTTTCGGACCTCCGGGTCTTGGTAAAACTACATTAGCCAATATTATTGCAAATGAAATGAATGCAAATATAAAAACTATTTCAGCACCTATGCTTGAAAAATCGGGAGATCTAGCGGCAATACTTACAAACCTTGAAGAAGGCGATATACTCTTTATTGATGAAATACACCGTTTAAAGGCTTCTATTGAGGAAGTGTTGTATTCTGCAATGGAAGATTTTAGACTTGATATTGTCATAGGTTCCGGTCCTGCGGCTCAGACTATTAAAATAGATGTGGCAAAATTTACACTTATCGGTGCGACTACACGGGCAGGAATGCTTAGCAATCCATTAAGAGACAGATTCGGTATGAGTTTTAGACTTAATTTCTACAATGAAGAAGAGCTTTCTTTGATTATTAAACTTGCAAGTGCCAAACTTGGATATGATATAAACAGCGAAGCTGCTTTTGAGATTGCCAGACGCTCACGCGGTACTCCAAGAATTGCACTGAGACTCTTAAAAAGAGTGAGGGATTTTGCAGAAGTGGAAAATAAAAAAATAATTGATAAAAAAATAGCAAAATATGCTCTTGATGAGCTTGGAATAAATGAACACGGTTTTGATGAGCTTGATATCCGCTTTTTAACACTTCTTGCAAATGCCAAAAAACCGCTTGGACTTACAACAATAGCTGCAGCTTTAAGTGAAGATGAAGATACAATAGAAGAAGTAATCGAACCGTTTTTAATTGCAAATGGATACATAGAAAAAACACCAAAAGGAAGAATTGCCACTTATAAAACATTTGAGGTTTTAGAAATGCCTGTCGGAGGGCTGTTTAAGGAGCAGATTTGAAATTCTTAACTGTTTTAACCCTTGTTATAGGATACTTTGTTTATCTTGTTTATAAACCTTATCTTTTGGATATTGCCATTGCTTCTCTTATGGCAATTGCCTTTGGAAAAATAAATCTAATACTCTCTAAAAAAATTCAAAATCATTTTTATATAACTATAATTGACACCATAATACTTTCATTTTTAATTTTTGGACCTTTTTTATATTTTATTATAGAACTTGGTAAACTTATGACAAATTTTGATCCAGAAATTGTAAAAAATATATTAAATGAACTTCAAAAACTTGTTAATTATTTGCCCGATATTGTTTCAGAAAAAATAAAACAATTTTTATCACCTGAACATTTTAATCAGATTTATCAAACTGCTTTGCCTTTAATAGGGACTGTAACACAAAAAAGTGCTATTTTTTTTAAAGATGCTTTTTTAATAGTTATTTTTTTCTTTTTTGCGGTACTTTATGGTAAAGATATTTTGATTTTTTTAAAAAAAATCATTCCTATGAATGAAAAACAGCTTGAGACTTTGTTTTTTAATACAAGCGAAGTTATGAGTGTTGTTTTTTATTCTACAATTATGACTGCACTTTTGGAAGGGATACTTTTTGGATTTATTGTCAGTTTTTTTGGACTTGACTTTTTCTTTTTTACAGTAATGTATGCTTTTGCTTCATTAATCCCGATAATTGGCGGTATTATTATGTGGGGACCTGTGAGTTTATATTTATATTCACAAGGAAATATTCATGGAGCGATTATTGTAGCACTATATTCCATAATTGTTATTTCAATAATTGCAGACACATTTATTAAACCATTAATTATTGTAGGTGTTAAAAAGTTTTTTGAAACAGAAATAGAAATAAACTCACTGCTTATTTTTTTCGCAATTGTAGCGGGTCTTTCTTCGTTTGGGCTTTGGGGAATTATTTTAGGTCCTGCAATAACAACCATGTTTATATCAGTGTTGAGATTTTATGAAAAAGTTTAGTTAAATTGACTAAACTTTTTTGAATTTTTTTATTAAAATACTTGACATTCTTTCAATTAATTTGTATAATTTCATTGTCAATAAAAAACAAAGAGTGCTAAAAATGAAAAACAAGGTTGAGTTTATATTAAATGAGTTAATTAAAACTTATATAAAAATACAAGAGCCAATTAGCTCAACCGCATTAAAAGAATTGGCACATTTGAATATGTCCCCATCAACAATCAGAGGCTATTTTCAGAACCTTGAAAAAATGGGGATGATTGAAAAAGAGCATTTTGCGAGCGGGTCTTATCCGAGCGTAAAAGCTATGGAATTTTATTGGAAAAAAAGGCTACCGAAAAAAATAAAGTTTTTTTCGGTGGACTGGCTTGAGAATGAATGTAAAAATTACAATGTTTCGGCTCTTGTGAAGATCTTTGAAAATCAAATGTTAAAAGAAGTTTATAATGTTAATAACAAATTTATAGTACTTGAATTTAACGAAGATGAAACTGTTATCAAATATGATGAGCATATTTATAATCTTTTATTAAGTTTGAAAGATTTATATTCAAAAGATCTTGTAAAAATTTTAAATCATTATAAACTTTATGGACTATTAAAAAAAATTAAAAATTTTCAAAAAAATTATATAATAAATCAAAAATTATTATATAATAAGTTTAATAATATTAATTTTAATACTTTAAAACAAATTGATGATTGTGTTATCAATTATGATAAAAAAATTTTAATAAAAAAATATCATTTATCGGATAAGGATAGAGAGATTGATATTTGCTTAATTGGTAGTGTTTATACTGATTTTGAAAGTCTGCTTGAATCTATGAAAGGAGGGGAAAATGGGAAAACATCACAAAAAAAAGCATGAAAATGAATATAAAGAAGAAAAAAATTTAAAAAATGAAAATAATTCTTCAAGCGAAAATGAGGAACTTATAAAAGAAAATGAAGAACTTAAACAAAAACTTGATGAAGCATTAAGAGCTTATGCAAAATGCGAGAATGATAAAAAAATTCTTAAAAAAGAAGCTGATGCTTTAGTTGATTACGCTTATGAAAAATTTGCAAAAGATCTTCTTCCGGTAGTCGATTCTCTTGAATTAGCGATTGCTCATGCAAAAGAGATTGAGAATAAGGAAGAAGCTTTTGATAAACTTGTTGAAGGAGTTGAATTAACTCTTAAAAAAATGCTTGATACTTTTAAAAATCATGGTATTGAGCAAGTTGAACATGAAGAGTTTAATCCAGAATATCATCAAGCCATTCAACATGTTCAAAGTAATGAACATAAAGAGGGTGAAATAGTTGATATCTATCAAAAAGGATATAAACTTAAAAATAAATTACTAAGACCATCTATGGTTACAATAAATAAAAAATAATTAAGGAGGGAATTATGGGAAGAGTAATAGGAATTGACTTAGGAACAACAAATAGTGCAATGGCATATTATGATGGAAAAGATGCCAAAATTATTCCAAATAAAGAAGGTAAAAATACCACTCCATCAGTAGTGGCATTTACAGATAAAGGTGTTTTAGTAGGTGAACCTGCTAAAAGACAAGCAATCACAAACCCTGAAAGAACTATTTATTCAGTTAAAAGAATTATGGGTATGATGTGTAATGAGCCAAAAGCTCAAGAAGCTAAAAAACACGTTCAATATAAAATTGTTGACAAAAACGGAGCCTGTGCGGTTGAGGTTGATGGTAAAGTATATACACCGCAAGAAATATCTGCAAAAATTTTACAAAAATTAAAAAATGATGCAGAAGAATTTTTCGGTGAAGAAGTAACTGAAGCTGTTATTACAGTACCTGCTTATTTTAACGATGCTCAAAGAAAAGCAACTCAAGAAGCAGGTAAAATTGCAGGGCTTAATGTATTAAGAATTATCAACGAACCAACAGCAGCGGCACTTGCATACGGACTTGATAAAAAAGGTGAAGAAAAAGTTCTTGTATATGACCTTGGTGGTGGTACATTTGACGTTACAGTTCTTGAAATTGGTGATGGTACATTCCAAGTACTTGCAACTGATGGTAATGCATTCCTTGGTGGAGATGATTTTGATAATAGAATTGTTCAATGGTTAATTGATGAATTTAAAGCTGAAACTGGAATTGATTTAAGCCAAGATAAAATGGCTCTTCAAAGATTAAAAGATGCGGCTGAACAAGCTAAAAAGGAACTTTCAACAAAAGAAGAGACAGAAATTAACTTGCCATTTATTACAGCGGATGCAAGTGGACCAAAACATTTAGTTAAAAAATTAACAAGAGCTAAATTTGAAGCAATGATTGATGATTTATTGCAAGAAACATTAACTCATATTGACAATGCATTAAATGATGCAGGTTTAAGTAAAGACGAAATTGATGAAATCGTAATGGTTGGTGGTTCAACAAGAATACCAAAAGTACAACAACTTGTGAGCGATTATTTTAATGGTAAAAAACTAAATAAATCAGTAAATCCTGATGAAGTGGTTGCACTTGGTGCGGCAATTCAAGCAGGTGTACTTAAAGGTGATGTAAAAGACGTATTGTTGCTTGACGTTACACCATTAAGTCTTGGTATTGAAACACTTGGTGGAGTTATGACAAAAATTATTGAAAAAGGTACAACAATACCTGTTAAAAAATCACAAGTATTTAGTACAGCAGAAGATAATCAAACAGCGGTTACAATTCACGTATTGCAAGGTGAAGCAGAGCTTGCAAAAGATAATAAATCTTTAGGACAATTTAACCTTGAAGGAATCAGACCGGCACCAAGAGGTGTACCACAAATTGAAGTTACATTTGATATTGATGCAAATGGTATCTTAAATGTTACAGCAAAAGACAAAGACACAGGTAAAGAGCAAAAAATTACAATTACAGGAAGCTCAACATTAAGCGAAGAAGAAATTCAAAAAATGATAAGAGAAGCTGAGGAAGCAAACAAAAGAGAAAAAGCTAGAATTGAAGCTATTAAAGCAAGAAACGAACTAGATGCTGTTGCATATCAAGCTGAGAAATTTATTAAAGACAACAAAGATAAGCTCGGTGATGTAAGTGCTCTTGAAGCAAAAATTGCTGAAGCTAAAAAACTTATTGAAGAACAAAGCGAAGATAAAGCTAAACTTGAAAGTTTGAAAGCTGAACTTGAAACAGAACTTCAAAAAGCAGCTCAAAATATGGCAGCTCAGGGCGGAGCTCAAAGCGGACAACAAGGTCAAGGTGGAAATGAAAATAAAGGCGGGGATGACGACGTCATCGATGCGGAAGTTGAATAAAATCAACTTCCTTTTTTTTGAAAAAATAATAAGTGTCAAAGAATAAAATGAAATAAAATAAAAAGGAGAAATTATTTTATAATGAAATTTTTTACAGTTACTGTTTTATTATTATCTACCAAACTTACTCTCCATTCACCTTTAAAAAATGGTCTTATTGTAATATAAGAATAAGTTCTCCATCTAATACCAATGAAAATCGGTAGTTTTATATCTGCATAAAGCCTCCAATTATTATTAATTTTTTTCTCCCATACAAAATCAACTGTTTTATTTTTTTTAATATTTGTAAAATAAGCAAATGCATATACTTTTTTATCATTTGTACTAAATGTATCCGTAATATCTATCGGAGTTAAATTTTTAACATTTTTACAGGTAACAAATTCTTTTAAATTATAAGAAAAAGACAATGTTATAAAAATAAAAAAAATTAATTTTTTCATTTAAACCTCCAAAATAATAGTAACCGGTCCCTCATTTATGATTTCAACTTTCATATCTGCGCCAAAAATTCCCGGTTTTGTAATTATATAATTGTTAAATTTATCAAGCATTAAATTATAAAATTTTTTTGCTTCGTTTGGTGGCATTGAATTTTGAAAATTAGGTCTTGTTCCTTTTTTTGTAATTGCTGGAATTGTAAAATTGGGTATAAGTAAAATTTCACCTCTTACATCTAAGACAGATTTTGAAAATTTATTATCAAATAATCTCATATTAATTATTTTTTTAATCATTTTATTTAGTTTTTCTTCTGTATCATCCTTTTCAAATCCAATTAACACACAAAGACCTTTATTAATTTCACTTATTTTTTCACCATTAACCTCAACACCTGCTTTAATTACTCTTTGTATAACCGCTTTCATTAATTAACTCCACTATAAATTTTGCCATTTTATCACTGTCATTTGGACATTCAACCACTTTGTAATTTTTTATACCGATTTCATTTGCCAAATGTCCGTATTCAACTTTCAGTTCCAAATCCGTTTCTGAATTGTCTATAACAAATGATATAGGATAAATTAGCACTTTTTCGTTTTTATATTTTGTAAGTTCTTTATCAAGATAGGGTTTTAGCCATTCACTAAATCCAAATCTTGATTGAAATGCAAGAGAGACTGATTTAAATTCAGGCAGCATATTTTTTAAAATATCAACATGCTCTTTTACTTCTTTTTGATATGTGTCGCCTTTTTTTATTATCTTTTCAGGTAAACCATGAGCTGAGAAGATTAGATTCCACTCTTTTGGATTATCAATTGAATTTAGAATATTTTCTTTTATGATTTCGTTATATTTTGGATGTTTATAAAAAGGTTTTATTACTTTTGCATTGATTTTGCTCTCTTTAAGCTCGTCAATTGAACTTTCATATGTAGTAAATGAGTAATGAGGATATAAAGGTACTAAAATGATTTCTTTATCATCAGCCACATCTTTTATATTAGGCTTTGTATATCTAAATGCATATTTTGTTTCAATTCCGCTTAATCTTTCAACTTTTTTTGCAAGATTTTCAGTTATTTTGTATATTCTGCTGCCGCCTATTTTTTCATAATTTTTCCATACTTTTTTGTATCTTAAATTTGAAATGAGAGGGGCTAAAAAATATCTAATTGGAGAAGAAATAATTCTTTTATCCATAAACATATTAAATAAAAATTCTTTAAGTTCTTTATCGCTTCTTGCCCCTCCCATATTATGTAAAATTATCATTTAATCTCCACAAACTTATTTATTTCTATGCCAAAACCTTTTAGGGCATTAAATTCGCTTTTGTGGTTTGATAAAAGATTAAGTTTTTTAATACCAAGTTTTTTGAGTATCTGAGCTCCTATTCCAAATTCTTTATTGTCTTTTGAATTGGAATCTATGAAGATAACAGCCCCTGTATTGTATTTTATAAATTCAAGCACCTTTTTATATTCTTTCAATTTTTCGTCATCAAGCATAAAATCAACATTTTTAGTTACTTTATAAAATTTTACATTACTTGTCTCTTTTGGTTTGTTTGTCAAAGCATAGTGTTTTTGGTTTAAATGGTCTTTAAATGTATATTTCTCAAACTCTACTCCATCAAGAGTAATTTTTTCTTTTTTTTCAATATTTACAAGACTTTCATATTGCAGTCTGTATTCCACAATATCTGAAATATAAACAACTGCTAAATTATGCTCTTTTGCAAATTTTGCTAAATCTTTCCTTCTAGCCATTGTCCCGTCTTCATTCATTATCTCACATATGACGGCAGAAGGATAAACACCTGCGAGCTTACATATATCCACACTTCCTTCTGTATGACCAGTTCTTACTAAAACTCCCCCTTCTTTTGCGATAAGAGGAAAAATATGTCCAGGACGCACAAAATCATCGGGTTTGCTTGTGGGAGAGCTAAGTTTTTTAATAGTTAAATCTCTTTCAAAAGCACTTATTCCAGTAGTACATTCTTTTGCATCAACGCTTATTGTAAAAGCTGTTGAAAAGCTTTCACTGTTTTGTGGTACCATTGGATTTAAATCAAGTTTTTTAGCAATATCTTTTGTTATAGATACACAAATTAGTCCTTTTCCTTTGCTTGCTAAAAAATTGACCTTTTCAGGAGTTGAAAATACTCCCGCATATACCAAATCTCCCTCATTTTCCCTGTCTTCATCATCTATCATTATTATAATATTTCCTTTTTGTATCTCTTCGATGGCTTTTTTTACTCTTTTTATTGCACTCAATCAATATCCTTTGAATATAATTTTGAAAAATTTATAAACATTCTTATTCCATTCATCATAGCTTGATATTGTATATAATTTCTGTCCCCTTTGAAATGGTGAAGTTCAACTTTAAGCTCTTTTTCATTTGCAACACCTATGTAAACCGTCCCGACAGGTTTATTAGGAGTCCCTCCGGTAGGTCCTGCTATGCCGCTTACGGCTATTGCATAGTTTGCTTTGCTTATTTCAATTGCTCCAAGAAGCATCTCTTTAACAGTCTGTTCACTTACTGCACCGTATCTATTCAATGTATCCATACTTACACCCAGCCATTCGTGTTTTATTCTGTTTGCGTATGTTACCACGCTGCCGTCAAATACATCGCTGCTTCCGGAATATTTTGTAAGAGTTGACGCTATAAGACCTCCGGTACAGCTCTCGGCAAATGTGATTTTTTTAGGAGGTAAATGTTTTATAATATGTTTAAATATGTTTCCAAAAATTATAAAAGGAATTGCATTTAAAATTTCTTTTTTTATTTTGTTATCAAGTGGTTCAGTATATAGTTCTAAAAAACTGCCTTCATTTTCAATAAGTATATAATCGATTTTACGGGGTGAAAGGATTGGTTCAATTAACATTTTCGCAGTATCTTTATCCATATTAAAAATATTTATGAGCTCATATTCTGGAGTTATAATAAAAATTTCTGGCACATCATTTTCAAGGAGTATTACATTTATTTCAAATCCCTCTATTTTGACCAAAAAGCTGTTTTTTGAATATTTTGCGTTTTCGGGTACCAGCTGGTTGTCTTTTATTACAGGGTTTTGATTTAAAATAGTTGATATAATTCTTGTAACAAGAGGATATGTCTGAGAGTTGGTTACAATCAGCGTATCTTCATCTGGCTTAAAAGAGATATCAAAAGAATTTATATATTCAATTTTGTCATAATTTATATATCTGAAAAGTTCTTTTTTAAGTTCATTTCTAAAACGCCATTCTTTACCTACAAATAAAACTTCCATCATTGCTCCTTTGTGTTATAATTATTATAACTAAAAAAGGAGTCAAAATGAATGTAGATATAAAAAAACTTCCAGAATATTCTTTGCCAAAAGATAAAGTATTTAAAAAAAATGGGAAATTTAAAAATAAATTTTATGAAAAAGAACTTTTAAGACTTCAAGTAGAACTTGTCAAACTCCAAACGTGGATAAAAAATAATGGTATTAGATTTTTATCTATATTTGAAGGAGTGGATACAGCTGGAAAAGATGGAACTATTAAAAGAATTTTAGAATATTTAAATCCAAGGTTCGCAAGAAGTGTTGCACTTGATAAACCAACTGAAAAAGAAAAAACTCAGTGGTATTTTCAAAGATATGTACCTCATTTTCCAGCTGGTGGTGAGATGGTCTTATTTAACAGAAGCTGGTACAATAGAGCAGGAGTTGAGATGGTTTTTCATTTTTGCACTAAAGAAGATTATCTTAAATTTATGAGACAGTGTCCGAGATTTGAGGAGATGATAGTTGATGATGGAATAAAATTTTTTAAATATTACCTTCAAATCTCAAAAGAAGAGATGTATAAAAGACTTAAAAAAAGAGAAACAGATCCGCTTAAAAAATGGAAACTCTCAACGCTTGATTGGAAAAGCTATGAGCATTATGATGAATATCAAAAATTAAAAGAAGATATGTTTGCTGCAACTTCTACTCCTTATGCACCATGGATAGAAGTAGATGCAAATGATAAAAAAAGAGCAAGAATAAATATTATAAGAGATATTTTATCACAGTTTGATTATGATAATAAAGCAGATGATTTTTTTGCAGATCCTAATATTGTAAAAGTTATATCTCACGTCGGATAATTTTGATATAATATCACGCAAAAAGGACTTTTTTATGGATTATAAAGAAACTCTGCTCTTGCCTAAAACTTCTTTTCCGATGCGCGGTAATTTGCCTCAGAATGAGCCTAAAAGATATAAAAAATGGTTTAGTGAAAATGTTTATAAAAGAATGAAACAAAACAGAACCGGAAATGACAGGTTCAATCTTCATGATGGACCACCTTATGCGAACGGACATATTCATATAGGACATGCGCTTAATAAAATTTTAAAAGATATGATTAATAAATATTACTATTTTCAAGGTTATGATATTCGATATGTTCCGGGATGGGATTGTCATGGACTTCCGATTGAACAGCAAGTTGAGAAAAAAATAGGAAGAGAAAAAAAAGAAAAACTTCCTAAAACAAAAATAAGAGAACTTTGCCGAGAACATGCTGCAAAATTTATTGAAATACAAAAAGAAGAGTTTCAATCGCTTGGAGTTATAGGGGATTGGGAAAATCCTTATAAAACAATGGATTTTAAATTTGAAGCTGATATTTATAAAGCGTTAACTGAAATTGCAAAAAAAGGTTTATTAATTGAAAGAAGTAAACCAGTATTTTGGTGTATGCATGATAAAACTGCTTTAGCTGAAGCTGAGGTTGAATATGAAGACAAAGAAGATTATTCAATTTATGTTGCATTTCCTTTAAGTAAAGAGGCAAATAAGGCACTTGGCACAAAGCACGCAAAAATAATTATTTGGACTACTACTCCTTGGACACTTCCAGCGAATATGGGAATTGCATTAAATCCAGATGAAAAATATGTTTTAACAAGTGATAATTTTATAGTCGCAAAAGCTTTGTATGAAAGATTAAAAGAAGAGGGTGTAGTAAATGGTGATATTGTAAAAGAATTTGATGCAAAAGAGCTTGAAGGTTTAAAAGCTGTAAATCCTTTAAATAATAGACTCTCAGTAATTCTTCTTGGTGAACATGTAACAATGGATGGTGGGACTGGATGTGTTCATACAGCTCCGGGACATGGTGAGGAAGACTATAGGGTTTGGTTAAAATACGGATATGAAGAAATTTTACAACCGGTTGATAATGAAGGTAAATATTCTAAAATTATGGAAATTGAAAAACTTCTCGGTGAAAAATCAAGTGAATTTGTAGGTATGCATATATTTGATGCAAACAGTAAAATTTTAGAATTACTTGGTGAAAATTTAATAAAATCAAGCAAATTTACTCACAGCTATCCTCATTGTTGGAGATGTCATAATCCTGTGATTTTCAGAGCTACTAAACAATTTTTTATTGCAATGGATAAAGAAGTTGATGGCAATACTTTAAGAAATAAAGCATTAAATGAAATTGAAAATGTGCAGTTTACTCCAGCTACCGGTAAAAACAGATTAAAAACTATGGTTAACAACAGACCCGATTGGTGTATAAGCCGACAAAGAGACTGGGGTGTGCCTATTGCATTTTTTAGAGATAAACATACAGGTGAGCTTTTATTAGATGAAGATATTTTGGAAAATATTTATAAAATTTTCCAAGAAAAAGGCGCTGATGCTTGGTATGAAATGAGTATAGAAGAATTACTACCTGAAAATAAAAAGGATTTAGCACCAAATCTTGAAAAGGTTCAAGATATTTTAGATGTATGGTTTGACAGCGGTTCAACTTGGTTTGCAGTATTAAAATCTGATAGATATGATGCTGGTGAATATCCGGCAAGTATGTATCTTGAAGGTAGTGATCAGCATAGAGGATGGTTCCAAAGTTCACTGCTTGTTTCAACTGCAATTGAAGAAAAAGCTCCTTATAAATCAATTCTCACCCACGGTTTTACGGTAGATGAAAAGGGTGAGAAAATGTCTAAATCAAAAGGTAATGTTGTTGCACCTCAGGAAGTTAGTAAAAAATTCGGGACTGAAATTTTAAGATTATGGGTCGCTACAAGTGATTATACAGGTGATATTAAAATCAGTGATAATATATTAAAGCAGGTTGCTGAGCAATATAGAAAACTTAGAAATACAATAAGATTTTTACTTGCAAATGTAAATGACCTTGAAGAAATAAAACTTGATAATCCCTCAATGATAGATAAATGGATTTTAAGCAGAGCCAAAGAAGTTTTTGATGAGGTTGTATATCTGTTTGGAAAATATGATTTTTCAAAAGCAATGCAAATTTTAAATAATTTTGTAGTAACAGAACTTAGTGCAATTTATCTTGATGTTTGTAAAGATAGACTTTATTGTGAAGCTTTAAATTCACCAAAAAGAAGAAATTCTCAATCTATAATGGCAATAATTGCAAAAGAACTTATGAGTATATTGGCACCTGTACTTACGTATACAATGGATGAAGCGGTTGAACATGCACCAAAAGTTATAAAAGAAGATGCAAAAGATATATTTGATTTTATTTATACACCATTAGCAGCTGTTGAAAATCCTATTGATGAAGAAGTTTTAGAAATTAGAAGAAGATTTTATGAAATTGTAGATAGACTCAAAAAAGAAAAAATTATAAAAGACACACTTGAACTTGCAATTGAGACAAATTATGATAAATTATTAAAAGATGAAATGGCGGAATTTTTCAATGTAAGTATTTTATGTGACAATGTTGAAGGTGAAACATTAGATGAATTTCATGTTGGGGAAGATGAAAGATTTGTTGTTAAAATCAAAAAATCACCTCTACATAAATGTCCAAGATGTTGGAGATATTTAAGTGAAGAAGAAAACGAACTATGCAATAGATGTAAAGAGGTAATTAATGGATAAACCTGTGCCTTCTTGGTTTATCTTTTTTACGATTTTTGTGTTGGTTGGAGGAAGTTATATAATTTATTTATGGCTAAAAAGTTTAATTATAAAGGATAGCGATGATAACTCTAAAAGAAGCATTGACATTAAGCAGTGAAGAAATTAAAGAAATAAAAAAAGACATTAATGCAAAAGCCAAAGAAAATAAAGAGCTTGGCGGATATATAGAGCAGTTTTTAGGCACTGATTTAAGCAATTACGGTGAAGGTGTTCCTATTGCAATTAAAGACAATATTAATGTTAAAGGATGGGAAATTACATGTTCATCTAAAATTTTAAGAGGATATGTAAGCCCTTATAATGCAACGGTAATTGAAAAAATGCTAAATGCCGGTCTTAGTCCTTTTGGAAGATGTAATATGGATGAGTTTGCTATGGGAAGTTCAACTGAGACAAGCCAATACGGTAAAACTTTAAACCCACATAATCCAAATTGTGTACCTGGTGGTAGTAGTGGAGGAAGTGCAGCCGTTGTAGGTGCTGGACTTGCAATAGCGGCTCTTGGAAGTGATACAGGTGGGTCTATTCGTCAACCTGCTGCATTTTGCGGTGTTGTTGGTATGAAACCTACATATGGAAGAGTATCAAGACTTGGACTTGTTGCATTTTCAAGTTCACTTGATCAAATAGGACCTATTACCCAAAATGTAGAAGACGCTGCAATTTTATATAATATTATAGCAGGTCATGACTCTAAGGATTCAACATCAGCTCCTGTGGAAAATGAAAAAATAATTTTTGATGAAAATAAAAAATTAAAAATTGCAGTTATCGATAATTATATTGATGAAGCTGATGAGGATATTAAAAATGCAATAAATGATATAGTTAAAGAGCTTGAAAAAGAAGGTCATACTATCATTCATAAAAATCTTATGAATTCAAAAATTGATGTCGCTACTTATTATATTGTAGCTACCGCAGAAGCAAGTTCAAACCTTGCAAGATTTGATGGAATGAGATATGGTAATAGAATTGAAGGAAAAGATCTTAAAGAGACATATAAACTTACACGTGCTCAATTTGGAGAAGAAGTAAAAAGAAGAATTATGCTTGGAACATTTGTGCTAAGCAGCGGATATTATGATGCGTATTATATTAAAGCTCAAAAAGTGAGACATTTAATAAAAAATGAATTTGATAAACTTTTTGCAGAGGCAGATTTAGTATTGACACCTGTTACACCAAGTAGTGCATTTGAATTTGGAAGTAAAAAAGATCCTCTTGAAATGTATTTGAGTGATATTTATACAATTGGTGTAAATTTAGCAGGAGTTCCGGCAATTTCACTTCCGATTGGAAAAGATAAAAAGGGATTACCTATTGGAATGCAACTTATAGCAAAACACTTCGATGAACAGACTCTATTTAACGGTGCAAAAATAGTTGAAAATATTGTAAAGGAAGCAAAATGAGAATTAAATATAAAGCATTAACTTTTGAAGATGTATTATTAGTGCCACAATACTCTAATGTATTGCCAAAAGAAGTAGATTTAAAAACAAGATTTACTAAAAATGTTACTTTAAATATTCCAATTGTATCAGCTGCCATGGATACAGTTACAGAAAGCAGAGCTGCTATTGCATTGGCAAGACTAGGCGGTATAGGTGTTATTCATAAAAATATGGATATTGAAACACAAGCAAAAGAAGTTGAAAAAGTTAAAAAAAGCGAAAGCGGTGTTATAATTGATCCTATTAAAATTCACCCAAATGAACCTATTGCAAAAGCACATGAAATTATGGCAACTTATAAAATTTCAGGTGTTCCAGTAGTTGATAAAAATAACAAATTAATTGGAATTTTAACTAATAGAGATTTAAGATTTGAAAAAAATTTAAACAGAAAAGTAAAAGAGCTTATGACTCCAATGCCACTTGTTACGGCAAAAGAAGGAATTTCACTCGATGAAGCAGAAAAAATTCTTCATGAACATAAAATAGAAAAACTACCTATTGTAGATGATGAAGGATATTTAAAAGGTCTTATTACAATAAAAGATATTCAAAAGAAAAAAGAGTATCCAAATGCAAATAAAGATCAGTATGGAAGATTAAGAGTTGCAGCTGCTGTTGGTGTTGGAAATGGAATTGAAAGAGCAGCAGCACTTGTAGGAGCTGGAGTTGATGTAATTGTAGTTGATTCAGCACACGGACATTCTCAGGGAATTTTAGATTTAGTTAGTGCAATTAAAGAGAGATTTGAAGTTGATGTAGTAGCAGGAAATGTTGCAACTGCCGCAGCTACAAGAGATTTGATTAAAGCAGGGGCTGACGCTGTTAAAGTCGGAATAGGACCTGGAAGTATTTGTACTACAAGAATTGTAGCAGGAGTTGGTGTTCCACAAATCAGTGCTATTGATGAATGCGCCGCTGAGGCTAAAAAATATGATATTCCTGTAATTGCAGATGGAGGAATTAAATATTCAGGTGATATAGCAAAAGCACTTGCAGTTGGTGCAAGCAGCGTAATGGTTGGAAGTTTACTTGCTGGAACTGAAGAGAGTCCTGGGGAGACTATAATGTATCAAGGAAGACAATATAAAGCATACAGAGGTATGGGAAGTATAGGTGCTATGCAAAAAGGAAGTAATGATAGATATTTCCAAGAAGGAACAGCTGCTGATAAATTAGTACCTGAAGGAATTGAGGGTATGGTTCCATACAGAGGTAAAATTGCAGATGTTATCCATCAGTTAATTGGAGGACTTAGAGCATCAATGGGATATTGTGGTTCAAAAGATATTCCGACATTTTGGGAAAAAGCAGAATTTGTAGAAATTACAAGTGCAGGTCTTAAAGAAAGTCATGTTCATGATGTAACTATTACAAAAGAAGCTCCAAATTATCATCAATAATTTATAACCTCTTTCTTCTTTTTTCTATAATTTTTTCTTATATGTTAATTATTTGTTAATTTATTGTAATTTTTTTGTTATTATGTAAACAAAAAAGGAGTAAAAAATGAAAAAATTAATATTAGGGGCATTAAGTGTAGCTATGCTTTCAACAGGAGCATTTGCTTATAAATATATCTCAATTGGTACAGGTGGAGTTACAGGAGTTTATTATCCGACAGGCGGAGCTATTTGTAGACTTTTTAATAAATATTATAAAAGTGCTACTAATACTAAATGTAGCGTGGAAAGTACTGGTGGAAGTGTTTATAATATAAATGCAATTAAAAATGGTGAGCTTGATTTTGGTATAGCTCAAAGTGATGTAGTATATCAGGCATACCATGGAGAAGGTAAATTTAAAGGAAAGCCTTTTAAAGGTTTAAGAGTAGTTATGACAATCCATCCGGAGCTTCTTACATTTGTTGTTAGAAAAGACAGTGGAATTAAAAACTTTTTTGACCAAAAAGGGCATAGAATTAATATAGGAAACCCAGGAAGCGGAAATGAAGCAGCGGTTACTATGCTTTTTAATAAATGTAAAAAATTATCACTTAAAGATATAAAAGTTGAACAGCTTAAAGCCAGTGAATGTCCAAATGCACTTAAAGATAAAAAAATTGACGGATATTATTATATGGTAGGGCATCCTACGGCAAATATAAAAGATGCGGCAAATTCAGTTGATATTGATTTAATTTCACTTGATAATGTTCCAGCGGCACAAGAACTTGTAGCTGAAAAACCTTATTATGCTTGGGGAGTGATTCCTGCTGGAATGTATAAAGGTGTAAATCATCCGACTAAAACTTATGGAGTTAAAGCTACACTTGTTACAAGTGATAAAATGGATGAAAAAACAGTTTATTATTTGACAAAAGCAATACTTGATCATTTTGATCAATTCAAAAGAATGCATCCGGCTTACAAAAACTTAACTAAAAAAGACCTTTTAAAAGGATTTGATTTAAATATGATGCACCCAGGTGCAAAAAAAGCTTTTAAAGAAGAAGGACTTCTTTAATTCCTTCTTTATCAATTGAGAATAATTAGTTATTTTCAACTGATAAAGGAGAATAGATGTCAAAACCCGATATTTTTAATGAAGATAAAGATTTTGAAAAAGAGATAGATGAAGTTGAAAAAGAAGCACTCAAAGAGTGCGAGGTAGATAAAAATTTAGAAGAAAAAATCCTTACAGAACTTGAAGGTCAAAGAAATTTCCCGACTAATACTTTTTATTACTGGTTAATAGCTGGTATTGCTTTTACATGGTCACTTTATCAATTATATGTAAGTTATTTTCCTGTAAATTCTACAATTGTAAGAAGCATACATTTGGCTTTTGCTATGGTTTTGGCATTTTTAATATATCCTGTTTTTAAAAAAGAAAAATTTTTAAAAAAAATTCAATGGTATGACTGGGTATTAGCCATAATAGGAGGATTCGGTGCAGCATATATTGCCATTGATTATGTAGGGCTTTCAAATAGACCCGGAGAATATTTAATGCGTGATTTTGTTATAGGTGCGGTGTTTATGGTGATTTTATTGGAAGCTGGAAGAAGGGTGATTGGATTTGCATTAAGCGCTGTTGCAATTTTATTTTTAATTTATGATAAATTCGGTGATTTAATGCCGGATATTATCTCTCACAAACCTGCAAGTTGGGAGAAAATTATATCTCAGATGTATTTAACAACGGAAGGTATTTTTGGTGTTCCACTTGGTGTATCTGCAGGATTTGTATTCTTATTTGTGCTTTTTGGAGCATTGCTTGAAAGAGCAGGGGCGGGAGAATATTTTATTAAGCTTGCTTATGCTTTTCTTGGAAAATATTCTGGCGGACCGGCAAAAGCAAGTGTTGTAGCAAGCGGACTTACAGGTATTATCAGTGGTAGTTCAACGGCAAATGTTGTAACAACAGGAGTTTTTACTATTCCTTTAATGAAAAAAGCAGGATTTCCTCCTGAAAAAGCAGCAGCAGTTGAAGTTGCCGCATCAACAAATGGACAATTAATGCCACCTGTTATGGGAGCCGCTGCATTTATTATTGCAGAATTTTTAGGACTTAGTTACACAGATGTTGTTATTGCTGCTGCCATTCCTGCAGTTGTCAGTTATTTGGCTCTTTTTTATATAGTTCATCTTGAAGCAAAAAAACTTGGATTAAAAGGGGAAGACCCAAGTAAACTACCTCCTAAATGGGAAACTTTTATAAGTGGACTTCATTTTTTAATTCCTGTTGCATATTTAATGTATGTTTTAATTGTTTTAAGGCAATCGGCACAGATGGCAGCATTCAGCGCTATTTGGCTTTTGATGGTTATTATGATTATTCAATATCCTTTTAAAGCTTTTTTTATTGATAAAAGAAAACTTAATAGAAAAGATTTTTTACAAGGTTTTATTGATATTTTTCACGGAATGGTAAATGGAGCAAGAAATATGGTGCCAATTGCACTTGCAACTGCTATTGCAGGTATAGTTGTAGGAAGTATTACTTTAACTGGAATAGGACAGGTATTACTTGATGTGATTGATACATTATCAAACGGTAATATTTTAATAGTTTTGCTTTTGACTGCGTTAATTTCACTTATTCTTGGAATGGGTCTTCCAACAACTGCAAACTATATTGTTGTAGCATCACTTACAGCTCCTGTTATGCTTCAACTTGCACAAGATAACGGATTTATAATCCCGGCAATTGCAGCGCATTTATTTGTATTTTATTTTGGAATTTTAGCTGATGATACTCCGCCAGTGGGTATAGCAGCATATGCTGCGGCAGGAATTGCAAAAAGTGATCCTATTAAAACAGGTCTTCAAGGATTTGCTTATGATATAAGAACGGCAATACTGCCTTTTATGTTTTTCTTTAATACAGAACTTTTACTAATCGATAAAGTAAATGAATGGGATGCAAGTGAATTTAGTTTTATTACAAATCCAATACATATTGCAATAATATTTTTAACAGCAATGCTTGGAATGTTTAGTTTCTCATCTGCGACGCAGGGATGGCTTATTAAAAAAACAAATATATTTGAGAGATTAATGTTGATATTAGCTGTACCTTTCTTTATGCTTCCAAATATTATACATAAATTTTTAGGTTTACCAAATGAATATATTTCTTATATGATAGGATTGGGGCTTTGGATAGCTGTGTTTATATGGCAAAAAATAAGAACTTAAAAAAGTTCTTTGAGAATTTCAAACCTGTTTGCCGTCATAATATGAATTTTAGGATGTTTTTTTAAAAGTTTTTGAAATAAATTCCGACTTAACTCAAGTCCAACTTTTTTTTCTTCTTTTGTGTTTATTTTATGGGCTTTCATAAGTTTTTCTATCCAACTATCAGGAACATAAATTCCTGGAACATGAGAATGTAAAAATTGAGCAGTTTTTAAACTCATCATCGGGAAAAATCCTAAAATAATTTCAAATTCGCCCCTTTCGTCATTAAATTCACCTCTTACTTTATCTCTGATTTCGAGCATTTTATCCACTATTTCTAAATCATATACAGGTTGAGTAATCACTGCTTTTGCATAGTTTCTAACTTTTTTATAAATTTTTCTTTCAATGCTCATAAAATTTTTAGCATAAGAATTACTTACTACAAAAGGAGTTATTGGTTTTGGTTTTATTTTAAATTCTTTCCCAGAATAATCCATTCCATTATTAAATGCTCTTATTATTTCAAGCAGTAAAATACTGCTTCCTTCAACTACTCCTTTTACATTTGGCTGATCCGACATTTTTGCTGGATCACCTGTTAATGCGAGTATATTTGTAATTCCTAAATCATTTGCTCCAAGCAAATCACTTTGAAGCGCTATTTTATTTCTGTCTCTCATACTCATTGTTGCAATTACTGGTTTTTTGAATTTTTCTTGTAATCTAAAAGCAGCAATTATTGAATTGTATTTTAATTTGCTTAAAGGGCAATCAGTAGTAGAAAATCCATCTATATATTTAAGCGCTCCACTATTTTCAATCTTTTCAATCATCGGATCAAGTGTTGGAAGTTTCGGAGGTGTTGTTTCAAGGGTTATTATTTTATCTTTTATTTTTTCAATTAACATAAATTCCCTTTTTAGTGAAATTTTAATATAATTTTTACAAAAAAGGCAGTTAATGATTCTAATGATAGATAATTATGATTCTTTTACATATAATATAGTTCAATATTGCCTGGAACTTGGAGCTAATTTAAAAGTTATAAGAAACGATGAAATGAGTGTAGATGATATAAAAAAATTAAATCCAGAAAAAATTATAATCTCTCCCGGTCCTTCTACACCAAAAGAAGCAGGTGTTAGTGTAGAAGTAATCAAAAAAATTCAAAAGCCGATACTTGGAGTTTGTCTTGGGCATCAATCAATTGCTTATGCATTCGGTGGAGAAATAATAAGAGCTAAAAATTTAATGCATGGGAAAACTTCAAATATTAAAATTATAAAAGAAGATGATATATACAAAGGATTACCAGAAAGTTTTAGAGTTACAAGATATCATTCATTGGTTGTAAATCCCAAAGAGCTACCTGAAAATATTATTCCAACTTCATATAGTCTTGATGATAATGAAATAATGTCATTAAGAGTTAAAAACAAACCGATATATGGAGTTCAGTTTCATCCAGAATCAATTATGAGCCAATATGGTAAAGAAATTATCAATAATTTTCTGAAATTATGAAATATTTTTTTTGGCCTATAATTTTTTTATATTATATTTTTTTATATTGGTATAGTGTAAATTTTCTCTCTTTTTCTATTATAGAAGCCAAAAGTGTTGAGAAATTTTATTTGTTAAAAATTTTATTACAATTTTTTAATATAACAAATGATTTTAGTTTAAGATTTTTACCTCTTATATTTTCTTTTTTTTCTTTAATTATTTTTTATAAATTATGTAAAATTTATTTAAAAGAGAAATATAAATATTTTGCTTCTTTAATATTTATTTTTATTCCAGGGTTTATTATATCGAGTGTTATAATAAATAAAGCTATTTTTTTAGTGTTTTTTATTTTATTATTTATATATTCTTTTAAAAAAATGAGATTGTTTTCTTATTTTCTTTTAGTTATTTATGTTTTTATAGATTATAGTTTTATTTCTCTTTATTTTGCATTAATTTTTTATTCAATTTATAAAAAAGATACGAAACTGCTTTTATTTTCTTTGGCTTTACTTGCAATAAATGCAAATTTTTTCAATTATAAAATAGATGGTAAACCACAAGGATATTTTTTAGATGTGCTTGGTACATATGTGTTGATTTTTTCTCCTTTTGTATTTGTATATTTTTTATTTACAATATATAAAGGTTTTTTTTTAAAAAAAGATGTTTTATTTTTTATAGGTAGTTTTAGTTTTTTATTATCAATTATTTTATCTTTCAGACAGAGGATAAAAATTGACGATTATGCGCCATTTGTTTTACCGTATGTAATATATATGATTAAAGTTTATTTGAATTCATATAAAGTACGACTTCCGAGATTTAGAACAAGTTATAAATTCCTTTTTATATTTTTGTTTTCTACAATGTTTTTTTTTGATATTGCTATTTTTTTAAACAGGTATACACCTGCAAAAAATTTAAGCGGAAGTTTTTATTTTATGAAAAATTTAGCATTGTTTTTAAAAAAAAATAAAATTAATAAAATTGAGTGTAATAATAAATTTTTATGTAAAAGTCTAAATTTTTATGGAATTTCTAATGGTAAAGAGTATAAAATATATTATTCAATTAAAAAAAATAAAGTTTCGATTTTTCACAATAAAGAAAAAATTTTAGATGTCAATGTTTCAAATCTAAACACTTTAGGAAAATAATTATTGATATAAATAAAAATTATAGAAAAGTTAATTTTAATAATGATACAATTTTCAAAATAAAATTCAAGGAGTATTAATGGCTCAAAAACCTATACGTGAATATGACGGTAAAAGACTTTTTAAAGAAAATTGGGATAAATATTTCAGTGGATTAAATTATCCATTTGAAAGCGTGCTTGTAAAAAGTGGAGAAGAACTTCTAAAAAAAGCAGAGGAGCCTGGATATGAGTGGCTAAAACAAAAACCTCTTGTTGCAAAACCTGATATGCTTTTTGGTAAAAGAGGTAAAAATAATTTAGTACTTTTCAAAGTAAATAAACCGGGTGATGTTACTTTAGAAGATGCTGCTAAATGGATTGATGAAAAAAGAAAAAACAAAGTTAGAGTATATTCAAAGTTTGAAGGCGATAAACCTGTTGATGAAGGGAAAGAAGATTATCTTACTTATTTCATCGTAGAACCATTTACACCACACACAGAAGATGAAGAATATTATATTGCAGCTGCAAGTTTAGATGAAAATTATGATGCTCTTTATATGTCAGCACACGGTGGTATGGAAGTTGAAGAAAACTGGGATAAAGTAACAGAAGTTAAAATTCCTATCGATGCAACTGATGAAGAAATTGAAAAACTTATTAAAGAAAATATCCCGGCAGATATTCCAGAAGACAAAAAAGAAGTTTATGCGAATTTTGCAGTTAATTTCTATAAATTTTTTAGAGATTTAAACTTTGCTTATTTAGAAATTAATCCAGTTGTAATAGTTGGAAATAATGTATATCTACTTGATTTGGTTGCAAGACTTGATGATACTGCAGGATTTTTAATGAAAGATAAATGGGGAGATATTGAATTCCCAACTCCTTTTGGTATGCCTGAAAAATCACCTGAAGAAAAAGCAATTGCAGAAGCGGATTCAAAAAGTGGTGCTTCATTAAAACTTACAGTTTTAAATCCAAAAGGTAGAATTTGGACACTTGTTGCAGGTGGCGGTGCTTCTGTTGTTTATGCTGATACAATTGCCGACCTTGCAGGCGGAGTTGCAGATTTAGCAAATTATGGTGAATATTCAGGTGGTCCTACAACTGATGAAACAAGATTTTATACAGAAACTGTATTAGATCTTATGACAAGAGAAAAAGATCCTAAGGGTAGAGATAAAATCTTAATTATTGGTGGTGCTATTGCAAACTTTACTGATGTTGCAAAAACATTTACTGGTATCATTCAAGCATTTGAAAAATATGCACAAAAAATGAAAGACGTAGGTGTAAGAATTTATGTAAGAAGAGGTGGGCCAAACTATGAAAAAGGTCTAAAAGATATCAAAGAGGCAGCAGAAAAACTTGGTCTTCCAATTAAAGTATTTGGACCAGAAACTCATATTACTGATATTGTTAGAATGGCACTTGAAGATGATAAAAAAGGAGCGAAATAATGGCAAATGAATTATTTACAAGGGATACACAAGCAATATTTTGGAATAATAATAAATCAGCAATCCAAAGAATGCTTGATTATGATTATGTAATTCAAAGAGAAAAACCTTCTGTTGCAGCAATTGTAGCTCCAACAAGCAATAATAAATTTGAAAAATTCTTTTATGGTACAGATGAAGTAATGATTCCAATTTACAGAAGTACAGCTGAAGCTGTTAAAAATCATCCAAATGCTGATGTATTATTAAACTTTGCATCATTTAGAACAGCTTATGATGTAACAAATGAAGCTCTTGATATGGATCAATTTAGAGTAATTATGATTACTGCTGAGGGTATTCCTGAAAGACTTGCAAGACTTATGAATAAAAAAGCACGTCAAAAAGGCGTAACAATTATAGGACCTGCAACAGTTGGTGCAATTGCTCCAGGTGCATTTAAAGTTGCAAACATTGGTGGTACTATTGAAAATATTGTAAAATCAAAACTTCACAGACCTGGTAGTGCAGGGCTTGTGACAAGAAGTGGTGGTCTGTTTAATGAACTTTCAAATATCATTGCTCTAAATGCAGATGGTATTGCTGAGGGTGTAGCAATAGGTGGTGATAGATTTGTTGGTTCTACTTTTATAGACCATATGCTTAGAATGGAAAAAAATCCAAAAATTAAATATATGATTTTACTTGGTGAAGTAGGTGGTAGAGAAGAATATAAAATAATTGAAGCTATAAAAGAAGGAAAAATCACTAAACCTGTTATCGGTTGGTGTATAGGAACTATTGCTAAACATTTCAGCAGCGGTGTTCAATTTGGACATGCAGGGGCTTCTGCAAATGCAGAAGCTGAAACTGCGGAAGCTAAAAATAAAGCAATGAAAGAAGCCGGAATTCATGTTCCTGATAACTTTAATGATTTACCTCATGTAATTAGAGGAGTTTATGAAGAATTAAAAGGAAAAGGAATTATCAAAGATATTGAAGAACCAGTGGTTCCACCAATTCCAGAAGATTACAATAAAGCTCTTGCAGCTGGTAAAATTAGAAAACCAAGAAACTTTGTATGTACTATTAGTGACGACAGAGGAGAAGAAGCAGTTTATGCAGGTATTCCAATTAGCCAAGTTGCAACACCTGATACTGGATATAGTATTGGTGATGTTATTTCACTTTTATGGTTCAAAAAAAGATATCCAAAATGGGCAACTGATTTTATTGAAACAGTTATCAAAACAGTTGCAGACCATGGTCCGGCAGTTAGTGGTGCTCATAATGCAAAAGTTACTGCAAGAGCAGGGAAAAGTGTTGTTGAAAGTTTAGTAACAGGGCTTCTTACAATCGGACCAAGATTTGGTGGTGCAATTGACGGTGCTGCTAAATATTTTAAATATGCATATGATAATGGTATGTCTCCTAAAGAATTTTTAGCATATATGAAAAAACAAGGTATTCCTATTCCAGGTATCGGACATAGAATTAAATCAGTTAGAAATCCTGATAAAAGAGTTGAAGGACTTAAAAAATATGCAGCACAATATTTTCCTGCAACTCCACTCTTGGATTATGCATTAGAAGTTGAAAAAGAAACAACTTCTAAAAAAGAAAATTTAATTCTAAATGTTGATGGTACAATTGGTATCTTAATGGTAGATATGTGGAGGGCACTGGGATATTCTGAAAAAGAAATCGAAGAATTTATTGAAAGTGGTACACTTAATGCATTCTTTATTTTAGGAAGAAGTATAGGATTTATTGGTCATGTACTTGATGAAAAAAGACTTGGTATGCCAATGTATAGACACCCATGGGATGATATCCTTTACCAAGTTGAAAAAGCTGAAGAAATTAAATAAGAAGGTCAATTTGAAAAGACCTTCTTTTACTCTTTTAGAACTTGTTATTGTTATAATTTTAATCGCAATACTTTCTTTTAGTATTAATATTTCTATTCCTGATAATAGACTACAAATTGCTACAGATATATTCAAAAACTATATTAATTTTACTCGTTCATTAGCTTTAAAAGATGATAAATATATTCCTTTTCCTAAAAACAA
>JALTBU010000093.1 GCA_027008345.1 Nautiliaceae bacterium
TGGTGCGGGAGAGAGGACTCGAACCTCCACGCCTTGCGGCACCAGATCCTAAGTCTGGCGTGTCTGCCAATTCCACCACTCCCGCCTATTAGGAGAAATTTATGATAAATAAGTGGTACGCCCTGCAGGACTCGAACCTGCGACCTACGGCTTAGAAGGCCGTTGCTCTATCCAGCTGAGCTAAGGGCGCATAATTGTGAGCTTTGTTGTTGGTGCGTCCGGTAGGACTCGAACCTACAACCTACGGATCCGAAGTCCGTTGCTCTATCCAGTTGAGCTACGGACGCTAAACTAGATAGAGCAATGGGGTGGATGACCGGACTCGAACCGGCGACCCCCAGGGCCACAACCTGGTGCTCTAACCACCTGAGCTACACCCACCACAAGTGAGAAGCTCAGGAAAGCTTATCACTTATAGTGGATAAATGGTCGGAGTGGAGGGACTCGAACCCCCGACCCCCTGGTCCCAAACCAGGTGCGCTAACCAAACTGCGCTACACTCCGTTTCTTTGTGGATTGAAATTATATGAAAAAAGATTTTAATTGTCAAGAGATTTTTCTGTTTTTATATATTTTTTTAATTTTTCAAATCTCATAGGTTTATAAAAATAATATCCTTGAAGATAATCACATCCTAATTTTTGCAATATTTCAGCTTGTCTTTTGGTTTCGATACCTTCGGCAATTGTTTTTATTCCTAATTTTTTAGAAAAATTTATAATTGCATCTGTAATTGCTAAGTCTTTTTTACATTTTTCTATATTTTCTATAAAAGATATATCTATTTTTAAAAAATCTAAAGGAATATTTTTTATATATGAAAAAGAGGAATATCCTGTTCCAAAGTCATCAATTGCAAGTTTGTATCCCAAGTTTTTGAGATGATCGAATTTTTTTATGATTTCTTGGGTATTGAATATGAGTTCTCTTTCTGTGATTTCTACAATTATTTTTTCGGCATAAGGTTTTGTTAACTTTATCAGTTTAGAGAGATGATTGGAATCTTTAATTGAAATTGCTGAAATATTAAAAGAAAGTGGAATTGAAGATTCTTTTAAAATACTAACGGCTTTTTGGGCCATAAGAAATTCAATTTCTTTTATAAGAGCGCTTTTTTCTGCATAATCTATAAATTTTGATGGGAATATTATATGATTTTCATTTTTTATCCTTATTAAACTTTCAGCGGAGGAAATTTTAAAATCTTTTGAAGAGACATATGGCTGAAAATAACATATGAAATTGTCTTCTTTTAGTGCTTTATTAATTAATATTTTTATTTGGATATTTTTTTGGAGATTGTTACTTAAATTTTTATTATAAAATATATAAGTATATTCTCCTTCTTTTTTGGCATATTCTAAGGCTGTGAGTGCTTTTTCAATAAGATTTTCTATTTCTTTATCATCATCTGGGAAAATGGCAATGCCTATATTAAGGCTTATTTTGAATGATTGAATTTCTAATTTTTTTATAATTTTTATAAAAGTTTTAATTTTTTCTTCGAATTTGTTTACATCTTTAATCTCGGTGAGAACAGCAAATTCATCATTTCCTATTCTGCCTATCAGAGAATTTTTATGAAAAAATATCTTTAAAAGAATAGAAAATTGTTCTAATAGTTCGTCTCCGAATTTATTGCCTTTAATTGCATTGATTGCTCTGAAATCTTTAATATCAAAAATTGCAAGAATATATTTTTTATTAGCGGAGTTTAATTTCTCGCTTCCAGTTAGTATAAAACCGTTTCTATTATAAAGATCTGTAATTTTGTCTTTGAATTTTATATCGATAATTTTATCTTCAAGGTGTTTTTGAAAGGTAATATCTATACCCATAGAAACAAAATATTTTTTGTTATTTGGAAGATTTACAGGGAGTATTTTGTTTTTAAGGTAAAAAATTTGATTATTTTTATTTTTGTTTTTAAATGTTGTTTCATAAATTTTGTTATTTAATATATTTACCCATAGCTGTTTATATATTGATTCATCATGTTTGTCAGATTTAAAAATACTTGGGCTTTTCCCTAAGAGTTCTTTTTTTGAATATCCAGATATTCTGGATACAGCATCGTTTACATAGATTATTTTTCCGTTTTCATCAGTTATCAAGACCCACTGGAAGGACTGTTCTAATGCCTGTTTTAATATCATTAAAG
>JALTBU010000094.1 GCA_027008345.1 Nautiliaceae bacterium
TATTCATATCTTTATAATATTCCAACAACAGGACTTAGATTTTTTACAGTTTACGGACCATGGGGAAGACCTGATATGGCACTTTTTAAATTTGTAAAAAATATACTTGAAGATAAACCAATAGATGTGTATAACTATGGAAATATGCAAAGAGATTTTACTTATATTGATGATATTGTAGAAGGAGTTGTAAGGGTTATAGATAATCCTCCAAAAGGTAATCCAAATTGGGATGGAAGACCAAGTGAAAGCGTTGCTCCATATAAAGTATATAATATAGGAAACGGCTCTCCTGTAAAACTTATGGATTTTATAGAAGCAATTGAGGAGACTTTGGGTAAAAAAGCCAAAAAAAATCTACTTCCTATGCAACCAGGAGACGTTCCAAGTACATGGGCGGATACAAGAGATTTAGAAAGAGACTTAGGATATAAGCCTTATACACCTGTTAGAAAAGGAATTAAAAAATTTGTTGAGTGGTATAGAAACTTTTATAATGTTTAATAAATGTAAAAAAAGTGTAAAATAAGTGTCATTGTAAAAATATTGATTTTTTATTGTTTTATTGATAAAATTTCATGTCTTTAAAAAGGGGAAAGGATGAAAAAAACTATAACAATAATAGGTTTAGGGTACGTAGGTTTACCATTAGCTGTTGCATTTAGTAAAAAGTATGACGTAATAGGGTTTGATATAAACAATGAAAGAATAAAAGAGTTAAAAAAAGGATATGACAGAACTTTGGAAGTAAGCGAAGAAGAATTAAAAGAAGCAATAGAAAAAAATAATATAAAATTTACTTCTTCACTTGAAGATATAAAGGATGCAAATATATATATAGTGACAGTACCAACTCCAATAGATTCTCATAAAAATCCAGATTTAACTCCACTTATAATGGCAAGCAGAAGTGTGGGAAGAGTTTTAAAAAGAGGTGATATAGTAATATATGAATCTACCGTGTATCCAGGATGTACAGAAGAAGTTTGTGTGCCGGAACTTGAGAGAGAAAGTGGATTAAAATTTAATAAAGATTTTTTTGTAGGTTATAGTCCTGAGAGAATAAACCCGGGAGATAAAGAACATACTGTAACAAAGATAAAAAAAGTAACAAGTGGTTCTACACCAGAAATTGCAAAAGAGATAGATGAACTTTATAGCAGTATTATTGAAGCCGGTACTCATTTGGCTTCAAGTATTAAAGTAGCAGAAGCAGCAAAAGTAATAGAAAATGCACAAAGAGATATAAATATAGCATTTGTAAATGAGCTTGCAAGAATATTTGATATGTTAAATATAGATACGCTTGATGTTTTAGAAGCTGCAGGTACAAAATGGAATTTTTTACCTTTTAGACCTGGACTTGTAGGAGGACATTGTATAGGCGTAGATCCATATTATTTGGCATATAAAGCAAAAGAGATAGGTTATCATCCTGAGATAATTTTAGCAGGTAGAAGAACGAATGACAATATGGGAATATTTGTAGCAAATAAAGTAATAAAACTTTTAATACATAAAGGTCATACAATCAAAGGAAGTAAAGTATTAGTACTTGGAATAACATTCAAAGAGAATTGTCCAGATATTAGAAACAGCAGAGTAATAGATGTAGTAAATGAGCTTAAAGACTTTGGAGTGGATGTGGATGTGGTGGATCCATGGGCGGATAAGGAAGAAGTAAAAAGAGAGTATGGGTTTGAACTTAAAGATAATCCTGATTTAAGAGATTATAATGGAGTAGTTTTAGCGGTATCTCATAATGAATTTAAAGATATTGAAAATGAGTTAAAACATATTAAAAGCAATAATAACAATTTAGTTATTTATGATATCAAAGGTTTCTTTGATAAATCACTTGTGGATGGGAGATTGTGAAAACAGTTGTATTAAGCGGGGGTAGTGGGACAAGGCTTTGGCCACTTAGTAGAAAGTTAATGCCAAAGCAGTTTTTAAAGCTTTTTAATAATAAGTCATTATTTCAAAAAACAATAGAGAGAAATAAAGAATTTAGTAATAAATTTATAGTTATAACAAATGAAGAACAATATTTCCTTGCTCTTGACCAATTAGAAGAGACAAATAAAAATTTATTAAAAAATACTGATTTTTTACTTGAACAAATAGGTAAAAAC
>JALTBU010000095.1 GCA_027008345.1 Nautiliaceae bacterium
GTAAATACCATCCGCACGGTGACAGTGCCGTATATGAAGCGCTTGTAAGAATGGCGCAGGATTTTTCAATGAGAATGCCTTTAATCGACGGTCAGGGGAACTTCGGAAGTATCGACGGTGACAATGCTGCTGCAATGAGATATACAGAAGCGAGACTTACAAAAATTGCAGAAGAACTGCTAAGAGATATCGATAAAGATACTGTGGATTTTATACCAAACTATGACGGAAGTGAAAAAGAGCCTGTGGTACTTCCCGCAAGATTTCCAAACCTTTTGGTTAACGGGAGCAGCGGTATTGCTGTTGGGATGGCTACAAATATTCCTCCTCATAATTTAACAGAACTTCTTGATGCATTGATATATATGATTGATAATAAAGATGCAAAACTTGAAGATATTTTACAATTTGTAAAAGGACCTGATTTTCCAACAGGCGGTACTATATTTGGAAGAGGCGGTATTATCGAAGCATATAAAACAGGAAGAGGCTCTATTAAAATCAGGGCAAAACATCATATAGAGCATAGAGGAAACAGAGAAATTATTGTAATTGACGAACTTCCATATCAGGTAAACAAAGCCAAACTTATTGAAAAAATAAGTGAACTTGTAAAAGATAAAATAATTGAAGGTATTTCAGAAGTTAGAGATGAAAGTGACAGGGAAGGTATCAGGGTTGTAATTGAACTTAAAAAAGATGCAATGAGTGAAATAATTCTCAATAATCTTTATAAACACACTCAAATGCAAGTTAGTTTTGGTATCAATATGCTTGCTATTATTGATAAAGAGCCAAAACTATTTAATCTGCTTGAAATTTTAAATACTTTTATTAAATTCAGAAAAACCGTAGTTATCAGAAGAACAATTTATGAACTTCAAGAGGCCAAAAGAAGAGCCCATATTTTAGAAGGACTCAGAATCGCCCTTGCAAATATTGATGAGGTGGTTGAACTTATCAAGAAATCAAATGATACAAAAGATGCTAAAGAAAAACTCATTGAAAGATTCAGTTTAAGCGAAGTTCAGGCTCAGGCTATCCTTGATATGAAACTAAGTAGACTAACTTCTCTTGAAATTGAAAAAATAGAAAAAGAGTATGCCGAACTTATGGAAAAAATTGCATATCTTAATTCTATTTTAAAAGAAGAAGAAATATTAAATGGAGTTATTAAGGAAGAATTTGAAGAGATAAAAAGAAAATACCCTACAAAAAGACTTACTGAAATTGTTGATGATTATGATGATATTGATATTGAAGATTTAATTCCAAATGAGGAAATGGTCGTAACTATTACTCATAGAGGATATGTAAAAAGAGTGCCACTTAAAACATACGAAAGACAAAACAGAGGCGGTAAAGGTAAAAAAGCTTTAACGACTTATGAAGATGATTTTATAGAAGATTTTTATATTGCAAAAGCACATGATACATTAATGATAATTACAGACAAAGGTCAGTTGCACTGGTTGAAAGTTTATAAAATCCCAGAAGGCAGCAGAACAAGCAAAGGTAAAGCGATAGTTAATCTTATAAATCTTGATAAAGATGAAAAAATTCAAACAATCATAAAAACAAGTGATTTTGATGAAAGTAAATCTCTTGCATTTTTTACAAAAAACGGAATAGTAAAAAGAACAAATTTAAGCGAATTTAAAAATATAAGAAGCACAGGTGTTAGGGCAATTACTATTGATGAGGGAGATGAGCTTGTAACTGCTAAAATTGTTTATCCAGAAGATAAAGAACTTTTCATAGTAACCAAAAAAGGACAGGCTATAAGATTTCCGGTTGATACAGTTAGAGAGATGGGAAGAAGTGCGAGAGGTGTTAAAGGTATTACATTTAAAATTGACGGAGATGAGGTAGTTGGAGCATTGTCACTTAAAGATGAAAATCAGGAAATCTTAACAGTCAGTGAAAAAGGCTTTGGTAAAAGAACAGAAGCAAATGCATATAGACTCACAAACAGGGGCGGTAAAGGTGTGATTGCTATGAAACTTACCAATAAGACAGGTGATTTGGTAGGTGTTGTGGCAACTGAAGAAAATCATGATTTAATGCTTCTTACAAGCAAAGGTAAAATGATAAGGGTAAGTATAGATTCAATATCTAAAACCGGTAAAAACACTCAAGGTGTAAGAATTGTGAAACTTGATAAAGATGACAGAGTTGTAAGCGTTGCAAAGACTCCTTCACAAAAAGAAGATGAGTTGTTAATAAATGAAGAATAATGCCGATATAAAAACAAAAAGGTTAAAAATGAATAAAAAAGTTTTAATCGGTATAGGTTCTCTTCTTATTTTTACAGGATGTTGTTGTAGAACTGTTCCAAATTGTACAAACGATATTTGTAATAAAAATATATCTCCATTAAAATCTGAAAAGGTTGAGATGGAAAAACCTGTTGTTATTAAAAAAATAAATTATGGAAATAAAACATGCATTATTGACAATAAAGTCAAAAAAAGTTGTATTTTAACAATAGAAGCAAAAGGGGTAGGTATTGTCCCATGTAATGGTGCATGCAGTACAGCTCAAGCGAAAGTTATGGCAAGAAGAGCAGCAGTATTAGATGCTTACAGGGCTTTAATAGAAAAAATTTACGGTATTAAAATTAACGGAAGAGATACAGTAAAAAATATGGCACTTCAATCTTCTGTAATAAGATCACATATAGAAGGACTTGTCAGAGGTGCAAATATTGAAGATGAATCATTTAAAGATGGTATTTATAATGTTGTGATGAGTTTAAAATTAAATGTTCAGGAGTGGAATAAATATCTTGAAAACTACTATTATTCTTATAACAGTTTTAACAATTAATGCATCAGATTATTTTATATCATTTGATTTTTCTTCAAAAAACGGGGTTTTGACCTCGTATAATTTTAATTGTTCTAAGTCCATGACATATTCTGATAAACTTTCAAAATTACTATTTAAAATAAAGACTCCTTATAAAAATATTGAAAATTTATGTAAATATAATCAAAATGACATAATTAAAAATTTATTAAAATTTAAATTTTATGTAAGTGGTAATGATAAAAAAACAACTAAAGTAGTTTATTCAAAAATAAAAGGCGTTTTTTTACCTACTCTATTTGATATTATTATAAAAAATAATACTGCATATTTTTATTTAAAGGGAGAGAATTGAAAATAGCACTTGTTGAAGATGATATAAATGTTAGAAAATCTCTTTCTCTTGCTTTAAAAGAAGAAGGATATGAAATTGTAGAATTTAGAGATGCTGTAAGTGCTCTTAAAAAGCTTAATGAAAGTTTTGATTTGATTATTACGGATATTACTATGCCTAAAATAGATGGTATAGAATTTGTAAAAAAACTTAATAGTAAATATGATGTAATAATGATCACGGGTAATGCTTCTCTTGAAAGGGCGATTGAATGTATAAGACTCGGAGTTAAAGATTTTTTGACAAAACCTTTTGAACTTGAAGCTTTAATAAAAGCAATTGAGAGAAAAAAAATATATAAAGAGAAAACAAAAGACAAAAAAATAAAAGCAGAATTTATAGTAGAAGATGTAAACACATTAAAAGCCCTTGAAATTGCGAAAAAAGCTGCAAAAACAAATGTGCCTGTTATTCTTCTTGGTGAGAGTGGAGTCGGGAAAGAGGAATTTGCTAAATATATACATGCTGAGAGTTGTAGAAAAGGAGAATTTGTTGCCATAAATATGAGTGCAATACCTGAAAATCTTATCGAAAGTGAACTTTTTGGATATGTCAAAGGTGCTTTTACAGATGCAGTGAATGATAAAAAAGGTTTATTTGAATTAGCTCAGGGAGGAACAATTTTTTTAGATGAAATAGCTGAAATGCCATATCCTCTTCAAGCAAAACTTCTTAGAATTTTACAAGAAAAAGAATTTTATCCACTTGGTGCTACAAAACCGGTAACACTTGATGTAAGAATTATAAGTGCCACCAATCAAAATATTGATGAGTTTATCAAAAAAAATAAATTTAGAGAAGACTTATATTACAGACTTTCAACAATACCAATATATATTCCGCCTTTAAGAGAGAGAAAAAATGATATACTTCCAATTGCAAAACAAATTTTGGAAAATTCACTTAAAGAATTTGGAATAAAAAGAAAATATTTTTCAAAAGATACTGAAAAAATTCTTTTGGAATATGAATGGCCCGGAAATGTAAGAGAACTTATAAATGTTATAAAAAGGGCAGTAATATTAAGTGAAGATGAAGAAATAAAACCACAAGATTTATTTTTGATAAGGAGATAAAATGTATAATGTAGCAATAGCAGGAGCAACTGGAGCTGTTGGAGAAGAGTTTTTAAGAGTGTTGGAAGAATACGATTTTCCTATTAAAAAACTTGTACCTCTTGCAAGTGCAAGAAGTGTTGGAAAAGAGGTAGAATTTAAAGGTAAAAATATAAAAGTAAAAGAACTTACATGTGAAGTTTTTGAAGAAGAAGAAATTGATATTGCATTTTTCAGTGCAGGTGGAAGTGTAAGTGCAAAATTTGCACCTTGCGCAGCGGCAGCCGGTGCAGTGGTAATTGATAATACAAGTCATTTCAGAATGGATCCTGATGTTCCTTTGGTGGTTCCTGAGGTAAATCCGGAAGATATTGTTTACTGGAAGAAAAAAGGAATTATTGCAAATCCAAACTGTTCAACAATTCAGATGGTAATTTCTTTGGCTCCACTTCATAAAGAATTTGGTATTAAAAGAGTTGATGTTGCAACATATCAGGCAGTAAGTGGTGCTGGGAAAAAAGGTATGGAAGAGTTGTTAGAGCAAATGAGGGCATTATTTAATTTTAAACTTGATAAAAAAGTAGAGGAAAGAGAAGTTTTTCCATGGCAAATTGCTCTTAATGTTATTCCTCATATTGATAAATTTATGGATAATGGATGGACAAGGGAAGAGCTTAAAATGGTAAATGAAACAAATAAAATTATGCATTCAAATATTGAAGTGGCTCCTACTTGTGTGAGAGTGCCTGTTCTTAGAAGTCACAGTGAAGCAATTACAATTTATTGTGAAAAACCTGTTGATGTTGATAGGGCAAGAGAAGTTCTGGCAAATTTTGAAGATATAAAAATAATAGACAATCCTGAAAAAAACGAATACCCAATGCCTGTAATTGCAACTGATACAGATTATGTATATGTTGGAAGAATTAGAAAAGATTTATATGAAGACAATGTTCTTCATTTCTTTAATGTTGCAGATCAGTTAAGAGTTGGAGCGGCTACAAATGCAGTCAGAATCGGGCTTAAATGGATAGAAATGGAAGGTGAAAATTTTTTAAGGAATAAATATGGAAAATAATGAAAAAAGAAGTATTTTAGAAGCTATTTTTGAAGGAAGCCTTTGGAAAAGTAGACTTATTGTTATATTAGCAGTAATATTTGGAATGATAGGGGGAATTGCGCTGTTTTTAGTTGCAAGTTATGATGTATGGGAAATTGCAGTTGATGTATTTAAGTTTTTCTTTGCTCATTATCATCCAGAACATTTTCATGCAGAGATTATAAGTGGAATTATTGGAGCAGTGGATTTATATTTAATTGCAGTAGTAATGCTAATTTTTTCATTTGGTATATATGAACTATTTATAAGTAAGATTGATGATGCAGAAGAGAGTGAGACAGGAAGTAAGCTTTTAGCAATTCATAGTTTAGATGAACTTAAAGATAAGCTTGGCAAAGTTGTCGTAATGGTTTTAATTGTCAGCTTTTTTAAAAAAGTTATAAATATGGACTTTAATACTCCTCTTGAAATGCTATATCTTGCAGGAAGTATCTTGGCATTGGCCCTTGCTCTTTATTATATGCACAAAGGTGAACACTAAAAATTAAAGAGGGATAATATGAAATATATTTTCGGACCGGTGGCTTCCCGCCGCTTTGGTATGAGTTTAGGAATTGATTTAAGTCCAGATAAAAAAAGATGTAATTTTGACTGTATTTACTGTGAGCTTGAACCTGCTAAACCTGTGGATATTTATGATAATCCACCTAGTGTTGATGAAATTTTCAAAGAAGTTAAAAACGCGGTTGATGAATTTGAGTTTGATGTTTTAACAATTACAAGTAATGGCGAGCCTACATTGTATCCGTATTTGAATGAGCTTATTGATAAATTAAAAACACTTAATAAAAAACTTCTTATATTAAGTAATTCTTCTACAATTAATGATAAAGAAATTCAAAATGCCCTTAAAAAACTTGATATTGTAAAACTTTCCCTTGACAGCGTAAATGAAAAAACATTTAAAAAAATTGACAGACCTTCAAAAAGTGTAAATTTACAAAACATTATCAACGGAATTATAGAATTTAGAAAAATTTATGAAGGTGAGCTTATTATTGAAATACTTGTAGTAAAGGGAATAAATGATAAAGAAGAAGAATTTAAAAAATTAAATGATGTTTTGGCAAAAATTAAACCTGATAGGGTTGATATTTCTACAATTGACAGACCACCTGCTTATAAAGTGGAAGGTGTTAGTGTTGAAAGGCTTTTTAAGCTTTCTGAAAATATTAAAAATCAAAATGTTTTTATTCCTACGAGAGATAAAATAAATTATAAAATTGAAAATTTAACAAAAGAGGAATTATTAAATACACTAAAAAAAAGACCTTTTAGCGAGAGTGATGTTAAAAATATTTTTGATGAACATACGCAAAAAATTTTTAATGATTTGTTAAAAGAAAATGTACTTGAAGAAGTATGGGTTGGAGGAATTAAATTTTATAAGGCTTATGTATAATAATTAACTCTGAAAGGTTCTAATGGCTAAGAAAAGTAAAAATATCGTTTTAGATTTGGTTAGAATTTTAATTTCTGTTGATATTGGAATTGTGGTTTTTTGTTATTTGGAAGATAATTTAAAATGGCTTTATAATACACAACTTGCATTTTTTTCTACTTCTCTGATTATTTTAGGAGCATATATTGGGTTTAGTAATTCAGTAAAAAGACAGCTTGAAAACGGAAATGTTGGTGAAGATATTTTGAAAAAATATGATGACAAATTTGATTTATATGAAGAAGA
>JALTBU010000096.1 GCA_027008345.1 Nautiliaceae bacterium
ATTCGCTTGATGCTGGAAAGTATAAGTTGTATAAATTTGAAAAAGCCGAAAATAAAGAATAACGTGGCACGCAACTTGGATAAAGTTTGGAATTGGGCGAGTAACTTTGGTGGCGATTGCGTGCCACTCTGCAAGCCTTGTGCTTGCAGTCATCAGGGCGAATTTATAAATACTTAACATACTTGGGTGATTGAGTTCGTTCCTCTATGGGCTTAATAGAAGGAAAAAATTTTTCTGTTAGCTTATTTTTTACAATTTTTTTACATTTTGGGAAAGGTCAAGCGTTTCCTGCATGGGATAAAATTTCTTCTATTTTTTTTGTCCCAAGAGTTCTTTCTCTTATTTTTTCTATCATTTTAATTGCGTCGAATAATCCTAATTTATTCAGTAATTCTGCGTCTTCTAATGATGCTAAGACTAAGTTTCTTGCGAGGCGAGATTTTGTTATACCGATTTTTTTAGCGATTTTTTCAATGCGTTTCATTTCTTCTTCTGTCAGACTTATTTTTATTTCTTTGTCTCTTTTTATTCTTTTTTTCATGTTCTACCTCACTTTTTTTTGTTATAATACTCACTGAAATTATATCAAAAAGGAGTAACGATGTTTGAATTATATCTAAAAGGTAAAGTTGAAAATGTTGTTAAAGGTAAAGATTTTGTAAATAAAGAGACAGGAGAAGTAAAGCCAGGAGCTTTGAAGTTGCAATTTATTCATTTGGACGAAGTTAGAGGATTACAGACGATAGATGTTACAGTTCCAGTGGAGTTTGAGGAAAAAGCAAAAGAGCTTAAAGGTAAAGAAGTAACTCTTCCAGTAGAGCTTTTTGCAAGAAATTCAAAAATTTATTATAGGGTTAGGGGGTTATGAGCTTAAAAGTTAGCTTTCAAGTCGATTTTATCTTTTTTGCCTTTTGGCTTCCGAAGTGCGCTTGTCTCGTTTGCAAGTCGAGGAGCGCCCGTAAGGACGCACCGCAGACTGTTGCAAACGAGACAAAAAGCGCACGAGGATATAAGCCAAAAGAGATGCAAAAAAGCGATAAAAAATCGGCTTATATACCTTATCTTGATAATATAGAAATAACTCTGATGAAAATTTTTGCTAAAACTACCGAAATTTCGGGAAAAATTGAAGATTTGTGGTATAACAGGTTATTGAGTGTGTTTGGCTCAACTTTGATTTGTGATAGAATTTTATTTGCAAGTCATTACCAAGAGAGATTCGGGGTCTCTCTTGGGATAAGTTACGATTGGGAGGTGTAACTTGATTACAGGTGAATTATATCAAAAAGATTTATTTTCGTATAGACGTATAGAAGATATTAAGGAAAAATTTAGCGAGTTAGATGAATTAGAATTTCTTGTTAAAAAATATAATTCTTTCGTTGTTTTTGAACTTTATCAACACTTCGCAAAAAAATCAAAGCTCCAAGCTCTTGCTGATTGTGGAACTTATCTTGGATTTGATTTATATAAGCATATTTCAAAAGAAGAATATCAAAAGAGATTATCTCACGCGAATTTTTGTCGTGACAGATTTTGTGAGATGTGTAATTGGAGAAGGGCAAGAAAGTATGCTATTGAAAATTTTAAGCTTTTAAAGGCTATACAAAGCGAAAATAATGTTAGGTATATATTTGCTACCTTTACGATTAAAAATCCTCTTGTAAGCGATTTAAGAGCTTCTGTAAGGCAATTTAATCAGTCTTGGCAAAGAATCACACAGACTAAGAGATGGCGTAATTCTATTTTGGGATATATTAAAGCTATTGAGATACCTTTTCAAAAGACTGATAAAGATTATATTAATTTACACGCTCATTGTTTGCTTATAGTTCCAACTTCTTATTTTAAGTCTTCTTTGAATTTATATATAAAGCAAAATGAGTTCCAAGAGATGTGGAAGAAAGCATTAAGGGTTGATTATAATCCAAGTGTAGATATTAGAATTATTAAGCCGAATAAAGAGAGGGGAGAAGATGATGAAATTGCAAGCGTAGTTGCTGAAACTACTAAATACCCTCTTAAAAGCATTGATTTGAATGGAATTGATTGGCGAAAGTTTAAAATACTTACAGAACAGGTTAAAAATATGAGATTTTTGTCATTTGGTG
>JALTBU010000097.1 GCA_027008345.1 Nautiliaceae bacterium
CCGCTAAAACCTACTGTCATTTTGGCTATGTTTTCAAGATTTCCTTTAAAAGGTTTATTCTTCATATGCACTTTAAGAATTTCAAGCCTGTCGTTAAGTCCAGGAAGTTCTACAAACACACGCCGATCAAACCTTCCCGGTCTAAGAAGCGCCTCATCAAGAAGTTCCACTTTATTTGTCGCACCGATAACAATTACTCCCTCACTGCCTTCAAAACCGTCCATTTCAGTAAGAAGCTGATTTAATGTAGCTTCTCTTTCATCATTTCTGAGATTTCCCCTTGCTTTTCCGATAGCATCAATTTCATCAATAAAAATAATACTTGGAGCCATAGCTTTTGCTTTACTGAATAAATCTCTAACTCTTTTAGCACCGACCCCAACATACATTTGAACAAAACTGCTTCCGCTTTGATAAAAAAACGGAACCCCTGCTTCCCCTGCAAGTGCTTTTGCTATAAGTGTTTTACCAACCCCCGGAGGTCCTACAAGTAAAACACCTTTTGGAAGATTGATTCCAAAACTTCTGTATTTTTCAGGATTTTTAAGAAAATCGACAATTTCAACCAGTTCTTCTTTTACTTCGCTGATACCTGCGACATCTTTAAAAGTCACATTTGAAGTAGTGGGAGTTATTACAAAATCTTTTTCAATACCTGTATTCATCTCAACCTGAACCTGCTGGGGCTGTTGAGGTGCTGGCACGAGTTTTTTTAGAAGAATTATAAAAAAAATAAAAAAACCTAAAACAATTAAAACGGCAATAATTTGTGTTATTAACATACCTGCATTCAAATCACCGCTTTTAAATCCTGCTATAATCAACAATGCCAAAAGTATTCCAACTATAATACTGATAATTAATGAATTTTTTTTCTTTTTATCCTGCAACATTGATATCTTCCTTTACTTCATAATTTTCGACTCTCACCCACTCTCCTTTTTGAAATTTATTTGGAAGTTGCATTTTATTATAATATTCATCATATCCGTATAAAAATCCGTTTTTTTCATCTTCTATATGAATAAGAAGAGGCAATTTTTTATTTCTGAATTCAAAATTATTTTTTTTGACAATATCTTCTAAAATTTTAGCCCTTTTTTTGGCTACATCACCAGGTACATCCTGCTTCATTGTAGCACTTAAAGTGCCCGCACGCGGTGAATATCTGAAAATATGTATATGAGTTAAAGGATATTTTTTGAAATTTTCAAGAGCTTCATTCCATATCTCTTCACTCTCACCCGGATGCCCAACTATATAATCCGTTCCAAGCGCTATTCCCATATCAGCCAATTTTTCAAATAAAGGAAGAGTCGTTTTAAGTCTGTTTCTTCTTTTCATAATTCTTAGCATTCTATCACTCGTATGTTGAAGAGCAATATGAAGATGTTTTTCAAGCACACCGTTTTGTGTAAGTTCAATAAGTTCCTCATCAACCTGGCTTGGTTCTAAACTTCCAAGTCTTATTCTTTTAACACCTCTTATGCCACTCATTTTTTTTATTAGTTTGGCAAGTGTGGTATTTGTATCTTTGCCGTAACTTCCCATATTTATACCAGTCAGTACAAATTCTTTTATGCCCCTCTCAGACAAATATTTAACCTCATCTAAAATAATTTTTTCTTCAATACTTCTTGAATGACCTCTGACCGAAGGTATAATACAATAAGCGCATTCAAAATCACAGCCTTCTTGAATTTTTATAAATGCTTTGCTTTTATGTATTTCTTTTAATGTTTGCTTATTTTTAAAATCAAAATCTCCAAGCTCTATGCCTTTAAAATCCAAAAATCTCTCAATCTCTTCTTTATATTTATGACCTAGTACAGCTTTTACTTTCCCTTCATTTAATAGTTTTTCTCCCTGAGTATAAGCCCCGCACCCTGTGAAAATTATCTGCTTTTCTTTCCATTTGTTTACGTATTGTCTTATATCCCTATCGGCAAAGTTAGTAACAGTACATGAGTTTACAATAATAATATCAGCTTCCTCTTCATTTTTAGCTAAATCACTTAATTTATTTTTCATAATCTCAGAATCAAATATATTGCTTCTGCATCCGAATGTTTTTATAAATACTTTCATTTTA